>WTGD01000043.1 GCA_011523725.1 Nitrospinota bacterium | reverse complement strand
GGAATGACGAGCGAGGCGGCTTTTTCAACAGGCCCACCCCTCGCGCGATTGACATTGCCGGAACAAGCGCATAGCATCTTCGGATATCATTCAATTTCATACGCGGCTCAAATTTTCTGTACGGCGGTTTCATCTCGCGCAGGGCAAGTGTTTGGGGAGACGGGAATTGAGCGACCGCGAAGCCTGCCTGATCAGGCCCGAAACCCGGAAGCACAAGGTGCTCGACGGCGGTGCGCACGCCTGGCGGATGACTTCGCAGGAGGAGCACGGCTGGAACGTCGACGCCTGGCTCACGGTGTTCCGCCCCGGCGAGACGCACGAGTGGCACGATCACGAAGAGGACGAACTCATCTACATCATCGAGGGCGAGGGTCGCTACGAACTCGAAGACAAGAGCATCGAGTTTCGCGGCGGCGACTGCATTTTCCTCCCCCGTAAGACGATGCACCGCAGCATGACGGGAGGGGAGAAAGACGTAAAGCTGCTGGCCATTTTTCACCCGGCGAGAGAGTAAAAGGCGCTCCTCGCCGGTTCAGGTCGTTTTATCTCTGGTTGACGTAGAGGCAATGGGTTCTCAATCGTGGAGGAGAGTAAAATGAAAAGGTTCGGCCTGGTTTTGATCGCAACGTTCGTCGTAATGGGTATGGCCTCGAGTGCGCTGGCCGCGAAAGGTGTCATCAACTTGATTCACGACAACACCTCGCACGCCGCTATCCCCTACATCGCGGAGAAGAAGGGCTATTACAAAGCCGAAGGGGTCAACGTGAAGCGCCGGGTCACAAGCCCCCGCGCGCTGATTGACGCTCTCATCGGCGGCACCGCCGACATCATCAGCACGCGCGGCTCCCGCGTGGGCCAAATCGCAGCCCGTGGGCTGGACGTCGTGGGCATCGCGCTCAACCGCTACGGGAACCAGAACATGGTTCTCGTGCCGGTGAAGGATAAGACCACCAAGTCGGTAAAGGACTTGAAGGGCAAAACCGTGGGCGCACAGATGGGTACGGGCACCTGGGCCACCTGGATGACGTATCTCTCGCGCATCGGCATGTCGGACAAGGATTTCAAGATCCGAAACACCAAGACCGGCTCGCTCCCCGCCGCCTTCGAGCGCGGCGCTCTGGATGCGGGGCTGACCTGGGAGCCGTGGGGCTCGATCATCGTCGACAAGGGCCTGGGCCGGATGGTCATGGGGCCGAAGGAATACGATGACTTGCTCGGCTACACTTCCCCCGTCTTCCTGACGAGTTCGTGGTCCTACATCAGGAAAAAGAATCCCGACGGCGCGCAGCGCTTCATGAACGCCCACGTCCGCGCGATGCGTTTCCTGAACCGTAACCGGGACGAGTCCGCGAAGATTGTGCAGGAGTTCTGGAAGAGCCAGGGCTTCAAATTCGACGTGAAGAAGGTGAAGAACAATCTCTACAGGTTCATGCGCTGGGACCGCGCGATGATCACGCACAGAGACATCAAGGAAGTGCAGGACGGCGTTGACGTGAGCGTGAAGAAGGGCAAGCTGCCCAAGCGCATCGACGTCACTAAGCACATCGACACCCAGTTGGTGGAGAACGCCTACTTCGCTCTGATGAAATAAGGCGGCAAATGTCAATTTGAACCGTTTTTACCCCTCCGGGCGGGCGGCTTAGCCCTCCGGAGGGGTGAGATTGTATTTGTATGCGTATGATGGAGTGCGCTTGAGGAGAGTCGGGAATCATGGATGAGCTTCAACAGAAAGTCGTCGACGCGGTGGATGAGGATTTCCTCGTCAAGACCACCATGGAACTCGTGGACATACCCAGCCCCACCGGCTACGAGGAGAATGCCGCACGCTACATGCACGCGAAGTACGAGGAGGCCGGCTTCGAGGCGCACCTGCAAAAGGTGGCCGAGGGCCGCTACAACGCGGTCGGCATTTCGCCGGGAACAGGCGGCGGCTATTCGCTGATGTTCAACGGCCACCTGGATACCTCCTATTCCGGCGAGGAGCCCGAACTCACCCAGCCGGGCTACAAGAACAAGGCGATTCGCGATGGGGACTGGATTATCGGAAACGGCGCGGCCAACATGAAAAGCGCCGATGTCTCCTACCTCGGCGCGGCGAAAGCCCTCCAGGATGCGGGCGTGAAGCTCAAGGGCGACATCGTCCTGGCCTCCGTCGCGGGCGAGATCGAAAAGAACCGGATCGACCAGTACCAGGACGTGCTCTACGACGGCTACGGCGTCGGCACCCGGCATCTTATTTCGCACGGTTATCTGACGGATTTCTGCATTCTCGGGGAGCCGACCGGCATGCAGGTCGCGCCCTGGCACGGGGGCACGATCTGGTTCAAGGTCATCACGCGGGGGTCGATGGGCCATACCTGTTATGGACACTACACGGCCAGCGCCATCGAGCGGATGGAGCGGGTGCAGGCGGCGATCCGGAAATGGATTCCCGAATACCGGGAGCGCAACGAGTTCCTGGGCGAGCGGCCCCACGTGAACGTGGCCGCCATCGAGGGCGGGTGGCCCTACCGCTGCGCGCGCTCGCCCATCGAGTGCCGCCTGTACGTGGACGTCCGCTTGGTGCCGGGGCAGACGATCCAGGACGTGCAGGCGGAGTTCAAGGGCGTCATCGAGCGGGTGAACGAGGAACACCCCGACATCGGGGCCAAAGTCGAGGTGTTCTCCTCGCATCCGCCCTCGGGCATTCCCGTCGACTCGCTGCCCTCACTCGCGATGATCAACGCGCATGAGGAGATCGTGGGCGAAAAACCCAACATCATCGTGAAGACTTCCTATCTCGACGCCGCCCACATGAACCGCTACGGCGTCCAGACCATCACGTACGGCTTGGCGGGCCGGACGTTCAATGCGGATTACGGCTGGAACGCCGATATCGGCGAGCACATCCACGTCGACGCGCTGGTGGACACGACGAAGATATTCGCCCTCGCGGCGCTGGACCTGTGCGCCCGGGAGCGTGAGGAAACCGCCATCGCGCCGGACCCCTACGCGAACCTACCCCAACCCGGACAGATCGAAGCTCTCGGGAGCGGACGAATAACGGCTCTCGGAAGCTGAGAAAGGAAATCTTCGTGGCGTCGGCCAATAAACCGCAAACGCAGCCCGGAGAAACGCCGGGGACCAAAAGAGATCTCGGGCCTCCCAACTGGGGCGTGGTTTTCCGAAACTCAGGAAAAGCCTTTTTCCTCATGGCGGCGCCCCTGATCGGGCTGCTCGTCTTCTGGGAGTTGCTCGCGCACTCGGGCACGCTTCATCCCGTCCTGTTTCCGCCACTGGAAACGATATGGGTGACGATGGTGGACCAGGCGAAGTCCGGCATCCTCTGGCTGGACATCTACGTTTCGCTTTACCGCCTGCTGGTCGGAGCGTTCCTCGCCCTCGTTTCGGGAACCGTAGTCGGCCTGGTGATGGGTATGAACCAGACGGTGGAGCGGATTCTCGCGCCGCCGATGTATTTCTTCCTGGCCGTGCCGGGCCTCGCGCTGTTTCCCATCGTCATCCTCTGGTTCGGACTGAGCGATTTCACCCTGATCTCCGTACTCTGGTTCGAGGGCATGATCACCGTCATGGTGAACGCGTGGACGGGAGTCAAGACCGTGGACGCCTCTCTCATCCGCGCGGGACGGGCCATGGGCGCCAAGGGCATGACGCTTTTCTTCCAGGTGATGGTCCCGGGCGCGCTGCCGAACCTCATCGCGGGCTACCGCATCGCGTTCAGCCGCGCGTGGCGCATCGTGGTGACGGGCGAGATGATAGTCGCGCTCGAGGCGGGCCTGGGCTTTCGTATTTTCGCGGCGCGCGATTTCCTCGCGGCGGACATGATGTACGGCGGAGTGGTCGTCGTCGGTATTCTGGGCGTCATCGTGGAGCGCGTCTGCCTGCGGAGCATCGAGCTGGCCACGGTCCAGCGCTGGGGAACGCTGCGCGAATAACGCGCGGATAGGAGCATATTTTGGCGATACAGGGTCCCGTAAAACTCCAGGTCCAGGGTCTGGACAAGGTCTTCACCATCGACGAGGGATGGGGGCGGACGACGGACATCACCGCACTCGAATCGGTGAACTTCGAGGTGCGGAGCGGCGAGTTCATCTCCCTCATCGGACCGAGCGGGTGCGGCAAGAGCACGCTCTTGATGATCGTGGCGGGTCTCTATGAAAAAACCTCGGGCGACGTCGTCCTGGACGGCCACCACATCAACGACACGGGTTTCGACCGGGGCGTCGTGTTCCAGGAGTTCGCCGTATTCCCCTGGCTGACGGTGGCCGGAAACGTCCGCTTCGGCATGCGCATGAAGGGAATCCCCAAAGCCGAGCGCGACCCCGTGGTCGATCGTCTCCTGCGGCTCGTGGAACTCGAGAGCTTCAAGAACGTCTATCCCTACCGCCTCTCGGGCGGCATGAAGCAGCGCGTCGGCATCGCGCGCGCGCTGGCCTTCGACCCCGAGGTGATGCTCATGGACGAGCCCTTCGGCGCGCTCGACGCGCAGACCCGCTCGAGCCTGCAGCAACTCCTCGTGCAGGTATGGATGGAAACCCACAAGACCGTCCTCTTCGTGACGCACAGCGTCCGCGAGGCGGCCTATCTCTCAGACCGTGTGCTCCTGATGTCGCCTCGCCCGGGGCGAATCGCCGAGGAGATCAAGATCGACCTGCCCCGTCCGCGCGACGTTTTATCGGTGGAATTTCTCGAATGCGAAAGAAAGGTGGCCGAGACGCTGGCGGGCCTCATGGGACAGTCCGACGGTCAGCCCGCATGGGTGACGGATTAAACGATAACCTAGAGAGGAACGACGAAATGATCCAGAGACAGTTCATGCAGCCAGACGACATGTGGTCCCGCGTGGAAAACGACGAACTCCTCTACGTGCCCGTGGTGACGATTCACGGCGCGGACCACGCCCACATCTATCTTTCCGGCCAGGTGCCCCGCAAGCCGAGCGGCGAGGTGGTGGGCGTGGGCGACATGCGCACCCAGATTCGGGTGACGTGCGAGAACATCGGCAAGGGGCTGGCCCACGCGGGCGCGACGTTCGACGACATCGTCAGCTCCACGACCTACGTGACCGACATCATGGAGTACTACAAGCACTCGGACGAGCGCTTCAAATACTTCAAGAACGTTCGCCCGGCCAGCACGCTCATCGAGATCTCCCGCCTCGGTCCTCCCGACGCGATGGTAGAGATAACGGTGGAGGCCATCATCGAGCCCGAGCGGCTGCGGGTCCAGTCGTAAACGCCGTTGAACCTGGATTCCGCGGCGTGTACCGGGCGGGGGCGATCGTGTAGGTTTCGCGTATCTTCCAGCCAAAATGCCTCGGGAGTCTCGCATGGATGAACTCAGGGTATTGTCCGTATGCGGCAATCTCGGCTACGGGTTCCCGAAGACTTCGCTCGATAACGGCCTCGCCCGCGACCCGCACGTCATGGGAGCGGACAACGGCTCGACCGACGCGGGGCCCTACTACCTCGGCAGCGGCGATCAACTCACCAAGCGCGAGCAGATTCGCAGGGACTTAGGGTTTTCGCTGGCCGCCGCCAGAAAGAAGAAGATTCCCTACATCATCGGCTCCGCGGGCACGGCGGGGGGTAACCCCCACGTGGACACCGTACTCGACACGATGCGCGAGCTGGCGCGGCGCGACGGGCACCGCTTCAGGCTCGCGGTGATCCGCTCCGAGATGGACAAGGAGTTCATCAAGCAAGCCGTCCGCGAGAAAAGGACGCGCACCCTGGGGAAACTCCCCGAACTCACCGAGGGGATGGTGGACGAGAGCGTGCGGGTCGTGGGCCAGATGGGGCTGGAACCTTTCATGACGGCTCTGGAGGGCGGTGCGGATGTCGTCCTCGCCGGTCGCTCCTGCGACACGGCCATCTATACTTCCTACGCCGCGATGCGCGGGTTCGACCTTGGCCTCGCCTTCCACATGGCGAAGATCATCGAGTGCGGCGCGCAGTGCGCGATTCCCATCGGGGCGAACGACTGCATTCTGGGCACGCTGCGCGAGGATCATTTCGAACTCGAGCCGATGAACGAGGGGATGCGCGTGACGCCGAACTCCGTGGCGGCCCACATGATGTACGAACAGCCCGACCCCTACCTGTTCTATGAACCCGAAGGGGTGATCGACCTCAAGGACTCCGAGTTCGAGCAAATCGGCGAGCGCCGCGTGCGGGTGAGCGGAAGCCGATTCGTACAAGCGCAGACTCCCACCATCAAGATGGAAGGCGTGCGCTTGAGAGGCTACCGCACCATCGCCGTCGCCGGGATGACGGACCCGCGCCTGCTCGCGAGTCTCGACGAGGTGGAGGCGAACGTGAAGAACACCGTGGCGGACATGGTGCGGGGCGCGCTCTCGCCGGAGGACTACGAGCTTCGCTTCATCTTCTACGGGCGCGACGGCGTGATGGGCCGCCCGGCGGCGGATGAATCGGCCGCTCCCCGGGAGGTCGGCGTGGTGATGGAGGCCATCGCGAAGGATCAGACGACGGCGAACGCGGTGCTCTCCCTCACGCGGAGCACGTTCCTGCACGCAGGGTTCCAGGGCCGGAAGGCCACCGCCGGGAACCTCGCCTTCCCGTTCTCGCCGTCCGATTTCGAGGGTGGGCCGGTGTATGAGTTCCACATCTATCACCTGGTGGAGCTCGAAGACGCCGCCGCGCCCTTCGAGGTCGAATTCGCGCAGGTGGGCTGAGGGTGGAGCGGCTCTACGACCTCGCCGAGGTGTTCCGGAGCAAGAACGCAGGCCCGCTGCACATCACGCTCGATCTGCTGTTCGCCGACGAGGCGACCTACCAGCGCGTGGCCGACAGCGAGGCGCTCACGCCGGGCGTGGTTTCTGAACTCTACGAGATGGAGGCCGAGGAGGTGAAGATCGTCCATTTCGACGCGGCCAACGCCATCAAGATCACCATGCCGAGGAAGGGGCCGACCTCGGGCGCGCCGGGTGACCGCGACGTATACGGAGCGCAGCAGCATGGGCCGCTGCTCGGTCTCATGATTCCCTGACCCCTGAAGGGGATGAGGAGGTTTTCCGATGGACGTCGAACGGGTCATCGCGCAAATCGAGGCGGATTTCGAATCCGCCCACATCGAACGCCTTATGAAATACATACGCCAGCCGAGCGTCTCGGCGCTCAACCTCGGAAACGACGAGATGGCGCGGATGCTGGCCGATGAGATCATCGAGGTCGGCGGCGAGGCGGAGGTGGTGGAGACGGCGGAGTTTCCCGTCGTCTACGGCCTGATCGACGAAGGGGCCGATCGAACGCTGCTCTGCCACGGACTCTACGACGTGACGCCGGCCGAAGAACCCAATTGGATCAACCCTCCCTTCGAACCCCGGATCCAGGAACTCGAAGGCCTGGGGCCCTGCATCGTGGGCCGTGGAGCGGAGGACATGAAGACCGGCATCGCCTGCGTGATGAACACCGTCTACGCGGCGCGCGCCGCGGGGGAGAAGCTCCCGCTCAACCTCATGTTCGTCCACGAGGCGTCCGAACTCGGAAGCGGCGGCATCAAGGATTTCTTCCCGCGCTACAAGGAGAAGATGCAGAAGGCGAACGCAGCCTACTGGCTCTGCCCGATGGGGCAGACCGACGGGACGCCCATCGTCCCGCTGGGTCTCAAGGGCAACCTGATGGGCAGGCTCTTCTGCCGTCCGGGGGAGTGGGGCGGCCCGGTGGGCAACGAGATTCACGCGCTCAACTGCAACTGGATAGGCAATCCGGCGGAGCGCATCGTGGAGGCGATCGCCCATCTGCAGGCGAGGCTTGAGGAGATTTACCAGAAAGGCGAGGGTTGGACGCCGAGCGAGGCCGAAGAAGAGCTTTGCCGCAAGCTCGCCGATCGCATGGACCCCGAGAGGATGAAGCGGAGCCTGGGAGTCGAACGTTTTCGGCAGGATGATTTTCGCGCCGCCGTCCGCTCGCACCTGTTCAAGGCGGAATTCACGCTTACGGGCCTTCAGGCAGGCTTCATCGGCGAGGGGAAATCCGTCAAGGTCAGCATTCCCTCGGAAGCCCAGGCCGTGGTGAACATGCGCTTCCAGCCGGGAGAAGACCCTGACGAACGCATCGGGAACGTGCGCAACATCCTGGCGGAGGGCGGCTACGGCGACGTCGAGTTCGTCGTGAACAACCACTACGCGGGCGGCGGAACGCCGCTGGAGCATCCGCTGATCCAGTGCTTCCTGAAGGCCCATGCGGACATGGGCGCGAACCCGGAAGTCTGGCCCGTGCACCCGGCGGGCATGCCCGTGGCCCTGTGGACCGAAGAGCTGGGCGTGCCCTGGATCGGCGGGCTTCCGTGCAACGCCATGCGAAAACACGCGGCGAACGAATACGCGCAGGTCGCGGGCGTTCTCCAGTCCGAGAAGTTCCTCGCGCACCTGTTCGAGGGATTCTCGAAGCTCACGTATTGACTGCGCGGAGCGGCTCGCCGCCAGGCACGGCGCCGGGAGGGTTAAAAAGAAGCGGAGAAATGCTCCTTGTAATAACTTGTCGTTGATCCGGTTTCTTGTGTTTCTCTCGCTGTTTAGATTGGTGATAAGGAATCCGCAATTTCCGGCATTTCGATCCAGCCCTGTTCCGATAACGCTTCGTACGCAATCTGAATCTGCCGCTTGGAAAATTGCTTCTTGCGGTCGCTCCAAGAGTGGATTGTGTCTACTGCCTCATCCAGGTTTCGGGCATGATCCTTGTGAATTACCCAGTGTGTAGTTGTTAAGAGTTCGAGACCGAAGGACGACTCGAAACCCTCGACGAGTTCGGACACTCTTTCGAAGCGCGACTGGGTCTGAGGATGATTTTTCAGAAAGGCGCACGCATCTTCGACAGCTCCCGGTACGAGTTCCAGTTGTTTATCGGGAGCATCTCCCCCGTCTTCATACCCTGACACGAGATGACCTTCTATCGCTTGCAGTACGTGCCGTAGGTTCTCTGCATATGGCCCATAATGCGCTTGTTGGAAGTTCAGCTTCAATGGCTCTCCGGCTTCTTGCATAAAATACATGAGCTTATGAACTTCCAGCAGCGTTACGAACGGATCGAGTAATCCGTCCAGATAGCGGCGCATCAGATTAACCAGTACTGCTCGACCCTGTGTCATTTTGGGAACTTCTGTTGAACGGTTGGCCTGTTTATCATCAGCAGGCCCCCCGCCCGGTTCGAACACGACAGCTTTCAAGTGGCTGAATTCCTGGAGCATCGCTTCTATTCGAGGCCGTACCTCGCGCCAATTCAATCCGCCCAGTCCGCTACCCAGAGGCGGCAGTGCAATCGAGCGAATATCGCGATCTCGGATTTCCTCCGCCAGGGCCTTCAAGCCGTCATCAATGTCTTCCATACGGCTTTTGCCGCGCCAATGCCGCTTGGTCGGGAAGTTGATGATGTAACGTGGGTTGGTGAGTCGGCCTGTTTCGAAGACGAACATCCTGCCGGGCTGAACCTCGTTTCGCTTGCAGGCGTCAGCATACGCCTTGAAATTCTCCGGGAATGTTTTTTTGAATTGAAGGGCGATACCACGCCCCATCACGCCCACGCAGTTGACGGTATTGACCAATGCTTCCACATCTTCCACAAGAATGTCACCAGTCTTGTGTTCGATCATTTGCATCTCCCGGTTGAATCAATAATACCAATCCGGCTTGATTTCAACAACGGGCTGGTGTGTGGTTGTCTCAAGTTCGACTATCACTTGCCTGTAAACTTGTTGATTCTGTACGCCAATCCGTTCTACAAGCTCCCACGGGAATGACCGTTCGATCAGGAACTCCGCTTGTTTTTCCTCCTTGCAATTTTGCCAGCTTGTCGCTCGTATCGCGTTCCAGTCGATCTCGTCCAGTCGCTCAAGGTCGCTACGATCTTCAAAATAACTCGATCCTGCATTCGACAGTGTGAAGGCCCAGCACCGCTGTACATGTTCGACCCAGCGAACGGTTTCGTGTAAATCCGCTTCCAAGTGAATGATGTGTGATTGTCCGCCGCGATAGGCTAATTCTTGGTGATTCGCCTTGTGTATCACGTAGAGCATTACGGACCTAGGACAGAAATAAAATGGCACACAGTCACCAACATGGAGTTTTGGATGAGTTTGTAGCGGCATTTCTAAACGTCGTTGCTTAATACTGTTCATGCCGATAATAGTGCCTGTGATCGTTCGGTTTATGACTTCGGCGTCACACCAAAGGCGTTCCTCGGAGAGAATCAATGGCAGGCGGTCTACATGAACGATGTGGTAAATCTTCGGATTTTCGGGAACCGTCATTTTGGCATCTCGGCTGACACGTTACAATCACTGGTTGCTCCATCCCCAACCATATTATGTCTTAGTTTCCAAGCATTCGGCATCTCTGTAATTCATTCAACGCCGGGATATTCGTAGACCAACCAGTATTGAATTTGAAATTCATTTTCAACCATCCCCCGCCGGCGGCCAGATGCGCTCGCCGAGGCTGGGGGAACTGGGCGCGTGGACGAGGGTGTCCACGGCCCGGCGCGAGCGGGGTATCTTCTCCGTCGTGAAATTCTGCTGGAGCGATTCCAGGGATACCCACTCGTAGAGTATCCCGTGCTTCGCCCAGCCGGAGACCGATATGAGGTTCCGCGCGCCGACGCAGCCCTCCATGCTCACAAGGCGCGGCATCCGCACCTGCGAATACCAGCAGCCGAGCTCGTCCTCGTTCTCCACGGCGTTGATGTTGAAGGTCCCGAACTGGATGCCGGGGCCGGGCGTGATGCCCGGCGCGCGGGATTTGAACGCGGGGCCATTGATGCGGTTGTGCTCCATGAAGATGCAGGAGCGCGCGTTCATACGCCTGGCGAGCATTTCCCGCCCCTCCGCCGTCATCTTCTCCGCGATCTGCTCGGGGCTGGGGTCCAGGAAGGCGTTCGGCGAGAGAGCGCCGTAGAGCATGAGGTACTGAACCCCGGTGGGAACGCTCGTATCGTCCGTGTGGTGGACGACGCCCCGGATTCGCTCCTCGCGCTCGGGCGTGACGACGTTCTTCACGTGCGCCGCCCACAGGTAGCCCGGACGCGCGAGCGCCTCGGGGATGTGGACCTCATGAAGCCAGGAGACGTATTCATCCGCTCCCTCTTCGGGAAGGTCGTACCATACCGCCCAGATTCCTCGGTCCATATATCGCTTCTCCTCTTCGGCGTGTTCGTGGATGTTCCTACTCGTTGGGTTCGGGGAAGGCGTCCGGCCAGTTGTCGAGTATTTCCTGCAGGAACGCCTTGAGCTTCGCCGGGTCGGGCCGGAGGCGACCGACGTCCTCAATCACGACCGCTTCGTCGTTCGGCAGCTTGAG
The DNA here is from genome assembly GCA_011523725.1 of Nitrospinota bacterium. GTDB lineage: Bacteria > UBA8248 > UBA8248 > UBA8248 > UBA8248 > Bin107. The sequence continues at coordinate 4,032 of WTGD01000043.1, read as the reverse complement.
CGAATCGTGGTAGCGGTTTCGCATGTTGAAGTAGCTGATGACGAAGGTGAGCTCGACGAACTCCGCATCGGTGAAGTGCCTCTGCACCTCCTCGGCCACATCGTCCCGGAACTTGGCCGTGTTATTCGTTACGTGTTCGGCCCACAAGACGGTCGCCTTTTCCCTTGGCGTGAGGAGCGGCGAATCCATGTAATCGTCAGACCCGATGGCGGCGACGTGATCGTCGGTGATTCCCAGCACCCGGCCGAGAGCGGTGTTGTGGGCGAGTCAGTAGTCGCACCCGTTTAATTGGCTGGTCTTGATGACGGCGATTTCCTTTATCTTCGAAGAGAGCACGGTCCCCAGCCCCTCGCGCATCAGGGTCTGGACGAGGGGATAGAAGACGCGCGCCAGAAACGGGGAGTGCGCTGTCGCCCGGGTGGAGTTGACCTGTCTGCGCTGGAAGTTGTTCAGGATGTCGAAGGTGCGCGCAATCTCGCCCTCCGCGCCTTCTCTTTCGAGCAACGGGACTCTGGGCACGGGATGACTCCTCATCGAATGCGAGTTCCGGGATTATTCTGATGAATGGTTCATCTTCCCACAATGAGCGCCATCTTTCACGCCGTCTTCGGGTGGTGCTTCAAGATGACACGCCTGGCGATTCCTGCTAGCCTTCATCCTATGCACAGATAAGATGAAAGGCGGTTGAAGCGTCCCGGAATCAGGACCTGTCCTCGACGGGAGTATGTATGAGGGAGGCGTGGATTCCACATCCGTGAAGAGGGCCGGACGTGCGGAAAGCCGATATTTATACATCCGTTATTTTTATACTCTATAGCGTCATCGGCTTTTTCTACATCATCCCCACGCAGATTCAATACTCGATTCCGCCCGAAGAAGTCGTGAACGCCGTCTTCCTTCCGACGTTTTTCCCCACCTCCGCCGTCATCACCTTCGGGCTGGTGAGCGCGATGTTCCTGTTCGGGGCTCTCAGGCGGAGTGAAGCGGGCGAGCAATCGATTACGAACAAGAGGGCGCTATTACAAGTCTGCGCCGTATTCGTTCTCTGCTACGTTTACGTCGAGTCTATGGCGTACTTCGGTTTTCTTGTCAGTACGCCCGTTTTTCTCGCAATCCTGGTCACGTCCATGGGCACGCGCGACTGGCGCTACGTCGCGGCGATGTCGATTCTGTTTCCTATCGTGGTGAACTATTTCTTCTGGTTCGCCTTCAAGCTGGCGCTGCCCGAGGGCAGCCTCTTCAGTTAGGGCGCGTATGTTCGAACAGATACTCCAGGGAGTCATGATGGCGCTCACGTGGCAGGGTATCGCCATGATTGCGCTGGGCGTCTTCGTGGGGATCACGGTGGGCGCGATACCTGGGCTCACCAGCGTGATGGCGACGGCGATCCTGGTTCCCTTCTCCTTTTTCATGCCGCCCGTGCTGGGCATTCCCTTCTTGCTGGGGATTCACAAGGGGACGCTCTTCGGTGGTTCGATTCCCGCGATTCTGGTGAACACGCCGGGAACCGCGCCCGCGGCGGCGACGTGTATGGACGGGTTTCCGCTCGCGCAAAAAGGAGAGGCGAGGAGCGCGATCCAGATGGCGCTCTACTCCTCCACCATAGGCGATACCTTCAGCGATCTCGTTCTCATACTGGCTGCGCTTCCGCTGGCCGCTGTGGCGCTCATGTTCGGGCCGGCCGAGTTCTTCGGGCTCCTGCTCATGGGGCTGGCCATCATCTCGAGTGTCACGGGCGCCTCCCTGGTGAAAGGCGTGCTGTCGGCCCTCATCGGTCTCCAGCTCGGCATGGTGGGCACGGACATCGTCTCGGGCGGGGAGCGCTTCACGTTCGGTCTTCACGGACTGGCCGAAGGGATAGGGGTGGTTCCCCTGCTCATCGGGCTGTTCGCCGTCAGCGAAGTGTTAATACAGGCGGAAAAAAAGGCCTCTGTCCTCGCCAGCCCGCCCGATACCCTGCATCTGCGAGGCGGCAGGAAACTCAAGATCATCGAGGTATGGCATTCGGCGCGCACCATCGTGCGCTCGTCCATGATAGGCACCTTCGTCGGCGCGATTCCGGGCACGGGAGCGGCCATCGCCACCTTCGTGAGCTACGCGGCGGCGAAACGGGCTTCCAAGAAACCCGAAGAATACGGTAAAGGCAGCTACGAGGGCGTCGCGGCCTCTGAAGCCGCCAACAGCGCGGTGGCGGGCGCGGACCTCATCCCCACCCTCACGTTCGGCATTCCGGGGGATCCGAGCGCGGCGATCCTCATGGGCGCGTTCATCGCCCAGGGGCTACGGCCGGGCCCGAGCCTGTTCCAGGAACACGCCCCCGTCATGTACGCCATCTTCACCCTGCTGCTGATAGGGAACCCCATCATGCTGGTCCAGGGCTGGCTCTTGACGGGCATGTTCGCCAAGATAGTCACCATCCGCCAGTCGTTGCTGGTGCCGGGCATCATCGTTTCCTGTCTGGTGGGAGCGTACGTCTATCACAGCAACCTGGGCGACCTCATTTTGGCGCTCGTCGCGGGCTTGTTCGGATACGGGTTTAGAAAACTCAAATTTCCGATGGCACCGCTCGTCATCGCGTTCATCCTGGCGCCCCGGGCGGAAGAGGCTTTGCAGCAGGCGCTTATCATTTCCGACGGCGATTATTCCGTTTTCATCACCCGCCCCATCGCGGCTTTTTTCATTGGCATGACCGTACTCATGCTGGTGACGAGCATCTGGAAACGACCTTGGGCCGAGACCTTGAGGCCGCAACCGGTAGCTGATTCGAACATTTCAAAGGAGGAATCAAAATGATACGCAAATCATGGAAGATCGCCCTGGCGGTAGTATTGTCGTTCGGGCTCCTCACCCTCACCGCACTGCCCGCCACGGCGGACAAGTACCCCTCGAAACCCATCAAGATCATCGTGCCCCTGGGCGCGGGCGGTTCGCACGACCTCCATTCGCGCGCCGTGGCCAGCGTGCTTCACCAGTACATCGGTCAGCCCGCCTACGTGCAGCTCATGCCGGGCGGCGGCGGAAAGATAGGGATGGGGGCGCTCAAGCGCGCCAAGCCGGACGGCTACACCCTCGCGATGGGCGCGAACAGCCATCTCTACATGTCGCCCCACGTGAAGGACATGGGCTTCGACCCGTTCAAGGATTTCATCCCCGTGTTCCAGATCAACGAACTGCCCTACATGCTGGCCACGCTGGGGAACCAGCCGTGGAAGAACTTCAAGGAATACATCGCCGCGGCGAAAAAGAGCAAAGGCAAGATCAAGCACGGCTCCACGGGAACGTATGGCCTGAGCCACACCATGATGCTCAAGATCGCATACGACACGAAGGCCCCGTTGCCCCACGTTCCCTTCCGCGGCGGCGGCCCGGCCATGAAGGCGATGCTGGGCGGACACGTGCAAACAGCGGGCGCCAACCCGGCGACGGGCGGCGTTCTCTCGAACTACAAGTCCGGTAAAATCCGCATTCTGGGCGTCGCCGCCGCCAAGCGGTTCCCGCTTTTCCCGGACGTGCCGACCTTCAGGGAGCAGGGGGTGGACCTTCTGCTGTCTTCGAAGCGCATCGTCATGGCGCCCGCGGGAACGCCCAAGGATCGCATCGAAATCCTGGAGAAGGCCCTCCTCAAGGTGGCGAAGGACAAAACCTTCAAGCGCCTGCTCAGGAAGATGGGCGTCAAGGCCGAGCCTGTCGTCGGCGAGAAGCTCCTGAAAGAGGTGAGAGCAGAATACGAGAGCAACAAGGACATCTACAAGAACGCAGGGGTGAAGATCAGAAACTGAAGCTCCGGGCGTTCACGGGGAAGCAACCATGAGGGCGGGGGTGCGTTTCGCACCCCCGCCTCGGCGTTTTCACGCATGGGTGGAGACAAAATATGCGGCGCCTGAGCGAACATCTGGTGGCGGAGACGGAATATCTCTGGGCGAACGTGGGCGCTGCCGTCACCGGGGCCGGCGTGGTGCTCATCGACTGTCCCGTGAGGCCTTCGGATTCTCGGAGCTGGCAGGAAAAACTGAGGGCGCTCAGCCCCAAGGG
>WTGD01000400.1:13579-15410 GCA_011523725.1 Nitrospinota bacterium | reverse complement strand
GCGTCCATAGTCGTAGAGCCGGTAGGTGAGGTCGATATTCTGCTGCACCTCGAGAAACCGGCCGAGGCGATGAACCTCTTCGAAGGCGAGGTGATCGACACCGTGTATCTGGGCAACTTCCTCGACTGCCAGGTCCAGGTCGGCCCGCACGAGGTGGGCGTGCAGATCGACCACTTCGAGGAACTCGAAACCGGCCAGAAGGTGTACCTCTCCTTCACGCCCGACCACGGTCTTTGCCTCACCGAATAGACCCCATGCCCCCCCGCTCCCAGGCAGGTCCCAAACTTCTGGCGGGAGGGGACATCGCCATCAACCGCGCGGAGGCGCAAGGCGCTTTCGGCAGGCTGATTCCCCTCCTCCGGGCAGCGGACGTCTCCTTCGCCAATCTGGAACTGCCCCTCTCACGCGGCGGAAAACCCGCGCCGGAGAAAATCCTGCTGCGCGGCGCGCCGGAAATGGCGCACGCCCTCACCGAGGCCGGCTTCGACGTCATGGCCTTCGCCAACAACCACGTGCTCGATTACGGGGAAGACGCCTTTGCGGAAACCATGTCGCTCATGGATTCGCTGGGCGTTGCGCTCGTGGGCGGCGGCATGAATCTCGCGCAAGCGCGAAAGCCGGTTCTCATCGAGCGCGGGAACCTGACGATAGGCTTTCTGGCGTATTGCTCCGTCATCCCGAGGGGTTTCGAGGCCGCGGCGGCGGTTCCCGGCGTGAACCCGGTTCGCGCCCACACGGCCTACCGCCCCTGGCGCGACCTCTCCGAATACCCGGGCACCCCGCCGCGAATCGACACATGGGCGGAACCCGCCCATCTCGCGCGCATGAAGCGCGACATCAGGAATTTGAGGAAAAAAGCGGACTTGGTGGTCGTGAACCACCACTGGGGCACGAGCATGACGCACGAGGTGATGGCCTTCGAGCGCGAAATCGCGCACGCCAGCATCGACGCGGGCGCGGACCTCGTATTAGGCGGCCATCCGCACGTTCTCCAGGCCGTCGAATTCCACAAGGGCGCGCCCATCGTCTACAGCATGGGGAACCTGATATTCGACTTCGATATCCCCTTCTTCACGGATGAGACGCACGACACCTTCCTGTTCGGCTGCGCGCTGACGAAAACGGGGGTGAAAGACCCCTACCTCATTCCCGTGACGGCCGGCGTATTCTCGAAACCCAGGCTCCATTCTCCCAAACGGGGCGAGGGCCGCAGAATCGTCGACGTGATGAACGCTCTCAACGAACCTTTCGGAACGAAACTGGAAGTCCAGGACGAGCGGGTTTTGATATCCGCCCCGTGAGAAGCCGATCCTTCACAGTCGTCGCCCCCCTCACCGAGGTTGTTGAAAAGTCCCCCAGGGGAAAAAGCCTGTGGCGTATTCGCCACCCTGATGCGTAATGTCTCTCTCTTCGTGAGCAACGCCCCGCATTGCTTCACCCTGAGTAGCGGCGAAGCCGCGTATCGAAGGGCGAAGCTCTAGCCTGCGGGGTCAACCACGATTGATGAAAGCGTGTTTGACGCGACTGATGAGCGTTTGTGCGCCTCCCATCCTTCGATACGCCGCCTTCGGTGGCTACTCAGGATGAGGATGAAACTGTGCTTGTAAGGTGAAAAGAACACGTTTGTTCAAATGCTGGGTTTTTCAACAGTCCCGGGGAGGAAGCGTTCCTTCCCTTCACAATGGCTTTTTCAACGACCCCTCACCGGCGATGATTTCCCTTTCAGAATTTTCCTAGCTCAACACCCCGTCGGCGTCGCGGACCGGCCCCTTGATAATGATGGCCTGCATCTTGTCGCCCACGGCTGCCGTCTTGTGCTCCATCCCTGCCG
>WTGD01000400.1:0-13569 GCA_011523725.1 Nitrospinota bacterium | reverse complement strand
TCGATTTTCTCGCCGTGCGTTTCCGTATATCCCCGTCCGCTCAGCACCCAGATGGCTTCCTCCTGTCCGGGGTGCGCGTGCGGCTCATGCGGAGTCGCCGGGTCGTATTCGGTGAGTCCCACGCGCACGTGTTCGGAGCCGTTCGCGGCCGGGCTCACCAGAATTTTTGTCTGCCCCCAATCCACGGGCCTGAAAGCCGCTGTTGCAACGTCCACCACTGATTTCTCCGGCATTTTCATCTCCTATATTCTACTTGAATAAATACGTGTAACCATTTCTATCTTAACCTGTTTCTCACAGCGTCGCCGCACTCTTTCGTGTTCAGACGGCCCCCGATATCCGCCGTGCGTTCTCCATTCGCGATGGCTTCTTCCACCGCGCGCCGGATGGATGCCCCACCCGCCCCGCAGCCTATGTGGTCCAGCAATAAGGCGCCCGTCAAAATGGCCGCCATCGGGTTGGCGACCCCGCGCCCGTAGATGTCGGGCGCCGTGCCGTGCACCGGCTCGAACATCGAGACGCCCTCCAGATTCACGTTCGCGGAGGGCGCAAGGCCCAGCCCGCCCACAAGACCCGATGTGACGTCGCTCAGAATGTCGCCGAACATGTTGTTGGTAACGATGACGTCGAACTCGCCGGGGTGCTGGATCACCTCCATCGCCACGGCGTCGATGTGCTTGGCTTCTGATTCGATGTCCTCGAAATCCACCTGTACCTCATCGAACACGCGCCGCCATATCCCTCCCGCGTAGCGGAGCCCGCTCGCCTTGTCCGCCATGGTGACCTTTCTGCGCTTATGCCGCCTCGCGAATTCGAACGACGCCCGGATGACGCGCTCCACGCCCTTGTAGGTGTGCACCTCTTCCTGCAGGGCAACCTCGTCTTTCGTGCCCTGCTTGAAGAAGCCGCCCACGTTCACGAACAGGCCCTCGGTGTTCTCGCGCACAACGACTTGGTCGATGTCGCCCGCCCGCTTGTTCTTGAGCGGCGTCAGATCCTCATGGTAGAGCCTGCAGGGCCGGATGTTGGCGTACAGATCGAGCCCGAAGCGGACCCCGAGAATCACCTGCTCCTGCACGATCGAGCCGGGAACCCTCGGGTCGCCGACGGCCCCCTGAAACACGGCGTCGAAGCCCGCCCGAAGCGCATCGCAGCCGTCTTCGGGCATCCCCCTGCCCTGCTCCAGGTAGCGATCGCTTCCCCAGTCGAAGTATTCGAATTCCACCGGGAACGAGGCCGCCCCGGCCGCCGCCCGGAGCGTATCCTCCGCCTCGGGCATCACCTCGTTCGCGATTCCGTCTCCGCGCACCACCGCTATGCGAGCCACTTTCACTTCTCCCCTGTTACAGAGCATTCGTCCCGAAAAGAAGCGCATTTTGACAAAAGGCGGGCGCGCCACGCAAGGCAAGGCTCACCCGTGCGCGACTTCCCGAAAAACGCAAAGACAGGCTAATATGGCGCGGCATTCACGGCATCATCAACCGTCAACATTTTTCCGAGGAGATTTTCATGGTCGAGTCCGGTCCCCTGCCCGAAGGCACGGTGCGGTTTCCCGCAGAAGTCATCGAAGAGTTCGTCTACACCATCTTCCGCAACAAGGACGTGCCCGAGGACGACGCCCGCCTGGTGGCGAAAGTATTGGTCAGCGCCGATTTGAGAGGCATCCGCAGCCACGGGGCGGCGCGGCTGACCTTCTTCATGGTTCGCCTCGAAAACGGCGTGCTCAACAACAGGCCCGACATGAAATTCCATAAGGGGAGCGACACCACCGGCCTTCTCGACGCGGACGACGCCATCGGCATCGTCGCCTCGAACCGCGCGATGGACGAGGCCCTCGCCATGGCGGAAAAACACGGCTCGGGCTTCGTGACGGTACGCAACAGCAGCCACTTCGGCTATGCGGGCTATTGGGCCCAAAAGGCGATGGAAGCGGGCTACATCGGCATCAGCATGACGAACGGTGGACGCCGCACCGCTCCCACCTTCGCGGCGGAAGCGCTTTTCGGCACCAACCCGATGAGCGTGGCGATACCCGGCGGGCCGGGCGGGACCGACTTTCACCTCGACATGGCCACCGCCGTGACGGCCGTGGGCAAGATCGAGACGGCCCTGCGCGAGGGCCGGGAAATCCCCAAGGGATGGGTGCTCTCCTCGCTGGGAACGCCGACCCTGAACGAGAAGAGCATCCTGAACTACGAGGTGCCGCTCGCGCCCCTGGGCGGCGAGGGAGACGAGACCGGCGGCCACAAGGGCTACGGCCTGCAGCTCATGATCGAGCTTCTCTGCGGCGTGCTCTCGGGGGCGGGTCTCGAAAGCCGCATGGCGGGCGCAGCCGGCACGGCGAAATCCGCCACGGGCCATTTCATGGGCGCGATCAAGATGTCGGGTTTCCGCGACTTGTCCGCCATGTTCGGCGACATGGAAAAACTCTTCGAGACCATCCGGGGGGCGAAGAAGGCGCCGGGCCACGATCGCATCTACATTCACGGCGAGCCCGAGGCGATCGCCGAGGAGGAGAACAGGCGCATCGGCGTGCCCATCACCCCCGCCGTCCTGGAGCAGATGCAAAGGCTGAACGAGGAACTCGAACTCGGTTTCGAGCTTTGAGGTTTCTGGTGCTTCAAATGGGGATTATGCTGTTTTTCAGGAGCGAACCGCTTGCCTTAGATATTCGACAATCGCGGGCGCGTCCCATTTGCGGGCGCCGATGATTTTCTGCAGGAGACGGCCCTGGCGGTCCACGATGAACGTCTCCGGCACGCCGGTCGTGCGGTAGAGCTTCTTGATGCTTCCGCGCGGGTCGAGCAGAATCGGAAACGTGAGGCCGAAGCGATCGACGAATTTCCGGACCGCATCCGCCCCCAGGGCGTCGATGCTCACCGCCAGTATCTCGAACGGCGCGCCGTCTTTTTTCATCCGGGCGTAGAGGCGCTGCAAATCCGGCATCTCATCCAGACACGGAACGCACCACGTGGCCCACACGTTGATGAGCACCACCCTGTTCTTCTGGCTCGCGAGAGAGATGCTCCCCCCGCCCAGAAGCGGATATTCGAAGCGTGGAGCCTGACTGCCGATTTCGAGATTGGGCGCAGGGGCTTCTTCGACACGTTCGGTCGTCAAGCGCTCGCCCACCGCCCAGAGCAGCGTCAGCAGCACCGGCGCCAGGATGAACGAAACGGCCAGCCGCTTGGCTTTTCGCTGGTCTGGGTTCGAGCTCTTCGAAGCGTCCATGCCGTCAGCTTTTCTCATCGAGCAGGTGTCCAATCAGGGCAAAGGCGGCCTCGCTGTCCCATTCGCGAGGCCCCACGCCGTAACCCGCTACCTGGCCTTTTCTGTCCACGAGATAGGACGTCGGCAAGCCCCGCACCTTGTAGAGCGCCTTCGCCTTGTGGTCGGGGTCCAGGACGATGGGGAAAGTCAACTTGTACTTTGCGGCGAATTCGCGCACATCGTCTTCACTCCCCTGATCCAGCGATATCGCCACGATCTCGAGCCCTTGCGGCTTGTATTTCGCATAAAGCCGTTCCATCGAGGGCATTTCCCGGATGCAGGGCTGGCACCACGTCGCCCAGAAGTTCACCAGGACGAGCTTGCCCGTATGCTGCGTGAGGGAATGATTCTGACCGTCCAGGGCCTTGAGCATCACATCCGGGACATCGGCGCGCTGGACCTGCTTCAGAAAAATCATGTCGCGGTACAGGGCGGCGTCATCCCCCGCGCGCGCTTCGCTCTTTATCTGCGCCCGGCTCGTCTCCACCTCCTGCGTCGGCCGCTCTCCCTGGTTCCCGAAATGCACCATCATCCAGACAACCAGGACGAGACTGACGACCATCCCGATCAGCCGCCACTTGATGCTCCGGCGGGGCGTTGAGAGCCCATCGAGGTTTCTGGCGAGTTCTGCTTTGGGATCGTATTTCATCTGAAAACTCCCGGTCGCGGAGTATGGCGGCTCAACCCTCGAAATCGCCAAGTTCGCGCTGCAGGCGATTTTCCAGAGAGTCATCCGAGGCGGCTTTTTGCGGAGCTTCTCTGCTGACCTGGCTTTGCTCTGCCTCTTCCGGGCGTCTCGTCCACGCCCTCACCAGGACGAAGACCACACCGAAGCCCGCCAGCAACCCCCCGAAAGGAAGAAGCCAGGCGGTGAGATAAAAGCCCTCCGCCGGTGGTTTCGGCAAAACATCCCGGCCGTATACCTCGACGAAATACCGGACGATCTGCTCTTTCGTCTCCCCGGCGAATATCTTGCGGCGCACGAGTTCACGGAGCTGGGCGCCTTCGCTGCTCGGGCAATCATGCAGTAATTTCCCGGGACACACCGGACTCATGAGGGCGCCCGCCACTTCGGAGAACGTGGTCTTGGCTCCCGGCGAGGCGGCCCGAGCCACTGAATAGAGACACAAGGCGAGCATCAGGCACAAAACGAGGTAAAAACGCATCATGGGGAATCTCCCCTGGGGTTCAGTTTTTCTTCTTCCTCGAGCAAATTATCCATTCGCGCCTTGAGAGTCCACCAATAAAGTGCAAAGCCGCCCAATACTACGATGTACGCCGCCGCCACGTAGCCCATCATGTCCCCTCCCGAGCGGCGCGCGCCTCTTCCACCCGTGCGTTCAGACGCTCGATCTGCGCGCGCTTACGGACGAAACACAAGAACAGGAGCGTAAAGGCCAGCAGGGTGCTCCATAACGCGACGTGCATGGAGTCGGGCAGATCCCCCAACCCGCCCGAGCGCATCACCACGGGCTTGGGATGGAGCGTGCGCCACCATTCCACCGACATGTGCACGATGGGCACGTTCAGAAAACCGATGATCCCCATCACGGCGGCGAAGCGCGCTCTTTGCCCGGGTTCCGTCATGTAGGCGCGCAGCATGAGATAGCCCACGTATATCATCCACAGGATGAGCGTTGTGGTGAGCCGCGCGTCCCACGTCCACCACACGCCCCAGACCGGACGCGCCCAGATGGGCCCGGTGATGAGCACCAGCGTGCAGAAGACGACTCCCGCTTCCGCGCAGGCGTGCGCGCGGATGTCGTCTTCGGGGTTTCTCGTAGCCAGATATTTCATCGAGAAGATGAACACCAGGAAAAAGGCGAAAAACGCCACCCAGGCCGAGGGCACGTGGATGTAGAAAATCCGCTGCGGCGGACCCTGGAGCCTGTCAGTGCCCGCGATGAAAAAATCCGCGAAAATGGCGAAAGCAAGAATGACCAGGGTGAGAACCGGCAGCCACCCGAACGCTCCCCGCTCGTTTCGATCCATCAGGTGTTCCTCCCGGCGGCGCAAAACTGCGGCAGAATATAAAGTATTTTCATAAAAACATGAACATAAAGCATTGATATTATTCTTCCAGAATATATTCAAAAACTACCGAGGCGGCCACCAGGAATATCACATCATACACCAACATCATGCGAATCCAATCCCTCGAATCCGCCCATCCGCCGCCACCGAGATGGGCTTCCGTCGCCTTGACGGCGGCGATCAGAACAGGCACGAGAACGGGAAACATCAATACGGGCAATAAAACCTCGCGCGTTCGCGTGCGCGCGCTCATGGCCGAGAACAAGGTGCCCGCAGCCGCGATTCCAATAGTAGCGCAGATGGCGATGAGCGCGAGCGTGCCGGCTGATTTCCACACATCCGCTTGATACAGAACCGCCAGAACGGCGAAGCCCACCAGTTCCATGATCCCCATCAAAACGGCAACGGACACCACCTTGCCCAGGTACAGCGCGGAGGGGTCCGCCGGACTCGCGTACATGGCGGAAAAACCCGCGTCCTCACGCTCCACGCCCATGGTGCGGGACAGCCCGATGACGCAGGCGAACAGGAACGATATCCAAAGGATTCCCGCCTGAACGGCGCGGGCGTTCTCCCCGCTCCCGCCGCCGGGGCCGAAGGCGAAGCTGAACAGCGTGAGCACGAGCAGCGCGAAGACCACCATGATGAGGAGACTTTCCTTCGTCCGCCATTCGAGGCGCAAATCTTTTTCGACCACCGCGGAGAGGACGGAGAAAAAACGCCTCATGCCGAACCTCCCGAGGATTCATCGAACGCGGCCAGCACCGCTTCTTCACTCGAATTTTCAGTATTCTCCTCATAAGCGAGCCTGCCTCCGGCCAAGACGGCGATTCTGCCCGCCATATCGAAGGCTTTTGACAGGTCGTGCGTTGTGAACGCCACGATACGCTCGCGACCCTCGCAAAGGGCACGCACCACGTTTTCCAGGCGTCCCGCCGCCTCGGGGTCGAGGCCGGCGAAAGGCTCATCGAGCAACACGACCTCGGGTTCGTGCAAAAGCGCGCGCGCAAGGGCCGCCCGCTGCCTGAGACCCTGGCTCAAGACGCGCACCGGCTCATTGAGACGCTCCGCAATGCCGAGCGTCTCCGCCAGAATATCCACCCTCGCCGGTATTTTTCCGCTCTCCACGCTGAAGAGCCTGGCGAAGTAGCCGAGGTTTTCTCGTATCGTCAAGCCCGCATAGAGCATCGGCTCATGCGAGAGCAGACCGATTCTACCCTTCGCCTCGCGGGATATCGGTTCGCCATTTACGCACACCGCTCCTTCGGTCGGCTGAAGCAGGCCTGCAAAAGACTTGAGAAGCGTGGTCTTGCCCGATCCGTTCTTACCGAGCAGAGCGAGCGTCTCTCCGGGGGAGACGGAGAGGGACAAATCCCTGAGCGCCCACCTCCACCCGTAGCGTCTGGATACGCCGAGAGCCTCCAGCATGGCGTCCGCCCTCTTAGTCCGAGAGTTCTTTCAGGCGCTCGAAGCGCGGGGCGCGCTCATTGGCGTGCTCATCGGCGGATATGTCTCCCGCCGCGAGCCTGTCGTCGAGCAGGGCGATGGCGCGCAATACCTCCTCGCGCTCCACCTGGGCGGAGTAGGCCGTGTTCCTTCTCTTGCGGATATAGAGCCCGAGTCCCAGACTCAGGACGACCACGACGCCCCCCACGACGTAGAAAACGCCCAAGCCCCCCATCGAATCGGGCGCCTGCATATCGACCCGCACCACTGTGCCCGCATTCGCAGTTCCCACGAAGCGGTTGTATTCGCGGTTCTGAAACTCGACGGCGGGCTGTGCGGCAAGGCCGATAGCCTGCGCCTGTACGCGATCCTTCTCGGGCATGACGACGAAACTCGGCGTATCGTAGAGGATCGGTTTCTCCACCCGGATGCCGCCGAACTCATCCTCCAGGCGATAGAGGAGGACGATGAACTTCCGCCCCGGCGGAATGGGTTCGCTCGTGCGGATCTCATTCTCCACCGACGTAAGGAATTTCGGATCCAGCCCGGCGGGCGCCGCGCCCCAGCGCGCCCGGGGATTTCTGATGTTGCTGCTCTTCGGCAGAACGAAGCGCAGCGTGGGAGCGCCGCCTTTCGAGACGATGGTGGCGCTCCCCTCATTCTCGAAATCCATCATCTCCACGAACTCGAAAAAACCCTTCTCCAGCCGGATGGTGAGTATGTTGCGCCTGAGTTTGAGCCGGGAGAGGTCCGTCGTCGTGGGGCCGGAGGTTCGGACCTTCGCCCTGGGCGGCGCAGCCTGGAGCTTCGCCGGCCCTGCGTATGAGAAGACGGGTGAGGAGCAAACAAGAAACAGGCCCAGAACGACAAGAGTTCGAGCAGGCCCGGGGCGTTTCAATTTAACTTGCGCCCACAGGCGGAGCAGAAATTGTCCGCTCCATCCACGGCGTTTCCGCACGAGGCGCAAAACCGGGGTTTCATACTCTGCGTTTGTTCATCCGGTAGAGGTTCGGTTGGTTCATCCTGCGATTCGTCCGCATTTTTTCTGTAGCGCAGGATTTCCGCTTCCAGGCGCTCATCGAGCGAGAGTGGTTTCTCGACCGCGACTTTCCGGGAAAGCGGGCGTTTCGTTTCGAGCCGGGCTGCCGCCTGCGCCGCTTCGCGCTCGCTCATCCGAACGGGCGTCATGCCCTCCTTCACCCCTCTGGCGTCGAGGCGCCTCAACACCTCCACCGCACGGGCGCGGGCGGGCGTCATCATCTGGGCGTAGTCTTCATCCGAGAGCTTGCCCATTTCCTTGTCGAACTCGATGTCCATGATGTTCTTGTAGGCCTGCTCGCGCTCCATCAACAAGCGCGTCAAGTCGCGGTCTGGAAGCGGATGTGCGTTCTCCGCATCGGGCAAGACGCCTCCTGCCGTCTTCGGTCGCATGATCGGCCATATGGTGTAGAAAAAAGCCGCGCCGACGGCCCCGCAGGCGATGATGACGCCGAGCATCTCCATGATTCAAGCCCGCTTTTTTCTTCGCCTGCCCCAGCGCTCCGGCAGAAAGCAGACGATGGAGCCGAGCGTGAATACGACCCCTCCCGCCCACACCCAGTTCACGAGCGGGTTCACCATGAACTTGAACGTGGCCGCGCCTTCCGGGTCCGCCTCGGCGAATACGGCGTAGATGTCCGACCGCGCGCCCCGGCGGATGCCGGGCTCCGTCGTCGGCTGCGGGGGCGTGAAATAGAGCCTTTTCTCAGGCTCCACCTCACCGATGCGATGCCCCGCCCGGTAGACGCCCAGGCGTGCGAAGGCCGAGCGGTATTGCGGCGACGTGCTCTCGCGAAGGCCCTCAAAGCGCATCCGGACGCCGTTCAGCGCAAAACTCTCGCCCACGCGCAGGCGCACCTCGCCCACTTCCTGATAGGCCGAGGACGCCGCCACCCCCACGAACAGGATCGCCATCCCCAGGTGGACGATGTAGCCCCCGAAGCGCCGCTTGTTGCGCATGGTGAGTTCCCACGCGGCCGAGGCGATGCGCTCTCCCTGGTGACGCACGCGCGAAGAGATTCCCCGCCAGTACTCCAAGACGATCGTTCCCACCACGAACGCGCAAAGCCCGAACGCGAGCGCCGCATAGACGTGGTGGACGCCGAAGAGCACCAAAACGATCAAGGCGCCCACGGCCACCACCGAGGGATAGACGAAACTCCTGTTCATCTGTTTCCGCGAGGTCCTGCGCCACGCGAAAAGAGGCCCTGCGCCGCAAAGCAGGATCAGCAAGAGACCAATCGGCACGTTCACCTGATTGAAGAACGGCGGCCCCACGGTGACCTTGACCCCCTTCACGGCTTCGGAAACGACGGGGAAAATCGTCCCCCAGAAAACGGCGAACGTGATGCCGACGAGCACGACGTTGTTGAGCAGAAAGCTGGCCTCTCGCGAGAAGAAGCTCTCCATCTCGTGCTCGCTTTGAAGCTGGGGCAGACGCCATATCATCAGGCTGAAGGAGACGACGAGCGCCGCCAGCAGATAGACCAGAAACGCCCAGCCGAACGATGAGTTCGCAAAGGCGTGCACGCTCGAGATGACGCCGCTTCTCGTGAGGAAAGTGCCGAATATCGTGAGCGCGTAAGTGATGATGATGAGCGAGACGTTCCAGACCTTGAGCATCCCGCGTTTTTCCTGAATCATCACCGAATGCAGGAAGGCGGTTCCGACGAGCCAGGGCATGAGGCTCGCGTTCTCCACCGGGTCCCACGCCCAGTATCCGCCCCAGCCCAGTTCCTTGTAGGCCCATGCGCCGCCGAGCAGGATGCCGACCCCGTTGAAGAACCAGGCGAACAGCGTCCAGCGGCGCGTCGAGGTGATCCAGTCGGTGTCGAGCTTCCCGCTCGCCAGCGCACCGATGCAGAATGCGAAGGGCACGGCGAAACCCACGTAGCCGAGATAAAGGTTGGGCGGGTGAATCACCATCCCCCAGTCCTGGAGCAGCGGGTTCAGGCCGCGCCCGTCCGCCGGCGGGGTGGGGAGCGTATCGAAAGGCGGGGTGACGAAGTTCAGAATCACCAGGAAGAACAGCGCCGTGGCCATCAGCGTGGCCGTCACGTAGGGCATCAGTTCCAGGTTCCTGTCGCGGTTTTGCCGGATGACGACGAACGCGTACACGCACAAGAGCAAGAGCCACATGAGCAGGCTCCCCTCCTGCCCGCCCCAGAACGCGCTGAAGCGGTAAAACCCGTTCAGCGTATTGTTGACGTGCCCGGCCACGTACTCCACGCGGTAGTCGCGCACCATGAGCAGGTAGATGAGACACGCGCTCGCGCCGCTGATGAGCCAGAAAACACCTACGGCGGCGTTTCTGCCTGCGGCGATGAGGTCGGCCCTCCGCCTGAGAGCGCCGAAGATGCAGGCCCCTATTGCGAACACCGCCAGGACGAGCGACGCCAGCAAGCTGTAGTGTCCGAACTGAATGGCGATCACCTGAAAACTCCCGGGGTGGAGCGGATTTTCAAGACGACGAGAGAGACGAGAACCATGACTGCGGGCAAGGAGCTATCTGGCTTCCGAGATTTGCTTGCGCTTCGCGGCTTGTTGCATCAAGGCTTCGTGATCCGTCGGTATGCTCTCGCCCGCTTCTTTCATTTCCTCGAATTTCGAGGGGCATGCGACCATCAGGTTCTTCGCCACCAGGACCCCCTTGGCGTCCAGTTTTCCCTCGGCGATGACCGGAAATCCGTTCTCGAGCAAATCGGGGGGAACGCCCTTGTAGCTGACGGGCAAAGTCCCCTTCTCGCCCTGAATATGGAAGGCGAGCAGCATGGCGTCGGGATTTTTCTGAAGTGTCTTCGGCACGATCTTCCCCTGCACCCGGATGCCCCGGCCGCCCAGGGTCGGCGCCTTTTGGGAAACCTCGTCCACGGTCAGGAAATACACCAGATTCTCGCTCTGAAACCCCGATATCGCCAGATAGGCGAACGCGCTCAAAATGACGATGCCTGCGATGAGAAACTTGATTTTTTGAACGCTCATCCATTCCCTCTCGGCGGCCAAAATTTCCGCATTGCAAGAATACGACGCTCTTTGGCTTCTTTCAACCGGAACGAGAGCATAATCTCCAAACAAATCAGCATTTTTCAAAGAAAAACCGGCGGAGCCGAATGGACTCCGCCGGTCGGGATTTCCCCAAAATTCCTCTTATTTCACCTCGCGCTCCTCGATCCACGGCATCATCGCGCGCAGACGGCGACCGACGATCTCGATGTCGTGTTCTTTCTCCTTGCGCACCACCGTGTTGAACGTGGGCCGGTTCACCATGTTCTCGTTGATCCACTCGCTGGCGAATCTTCCGGTCTGGATGTCGCGCAGGATTCCGCGCATGCGCTCGCGCGTCGCATCGTCGATGACGACCTTGCCCCGCGTGATATCTCCGTATTCGGCGGTATCGGAAACCGAATAGCGCATCATGGTGATGCCGCCCTGGTAGATCAGGTCAGTGATCAGCTTCACCTCATGCAAACACTCGAAATACGCCAGCGCGGGCTGGTAGCCCGCCTCCACCAGCGTTTCGAACGCGACGCGGATCAGCTCGGTGATGCCGCCGCACAGCACCGCCTGCTCGCCGAAGAGGTCCGTCTCGGTCTCCTCCTCGATTGTCGTCTCGATGATGCCGGCGCGGGCGCAGCCCACCGCCTTGCCGTAAGCCAGGGCGTATTCCTTCGCCTTCCCCGTGGCGTCCTGAAAGACGGCCACCAGACCCGGCACGCCGCGCCCGTCCTCGTACTGGAACCGCATGGTGTGGCCCGGGCTTTTGGGGGCGATCATCACGACGTCGATGTTCCCGGGAGGAATGATTTGTCCGTAATTCAGGTTGAAGCCATGTGCGACCACCAGGGCGTCGCCGTCTTTCATGTGGGGCTCGATGTCCGCGTTCCAGATGGCGGGCTGGAGGTGATCCTGCGTGAGGATGACCACCATGTCGCCCGCCTCGGCCGCCTCGGCCGTCTCCATCACCTCGAGGCCGTCGTCTTCGGCCTGTTTCCAGCGCGGGGAGGATTTCCTCAAACCCACGACGACGTCCGCTCCGCTGTCCTGCGCATTCGCGCATGGGCGCGCCCCTGGCTTCCGTAGCCGATGACGGCGATCTTCCTGTTTTGGAGCAGATTCAGGTCCGCATCGGCGTCATAGTAGATTTTCAGGTCTTTCAATAGTTGTTCTTCATTTGCTTCGTTCATGGCCTATGGCCCTCCAGGATTCGCAGCCCTCGCCGCACCACCCAAAAAACGATCCACGTGGGGTCGAAAACACCCGCTTCGCGAAAAGAAATCGGCTTCTTATGGGAAACCGCCGAAAAAAGAGACCACAATCTAGGAGCCGGAAGCGGGAGCGTCAAGGTGCTCCGGGCATCGAGGCGCGAATTCGAGGGCGCCTGATTCCTCTCTCGGACCCGCCTCCGCAAAACCCCCTGTTAATACCGCCTGCCCCCATAAGGGAAGTGCATTACCTCTCACCGGAGACGCAAGAGGCGCAAAAAAGCCGAAGCAATGCGCTCCGGCTTTTGGGGGATTCTCGCCTATACCGCGGAAGTGATGACCGGCCTCTCGATTCCCTTGAACGCTACCGCAATTTCATCGGCGGCGTTCGACGCCGCATCGGCAGCCTCCTGCGCGAGCGATTTCGCTCTTTCAGCCGCCTGATGGGCGGACTCCGTCGCCCTGTCCTTCGCATCCGCCAGATACGCACTCGCCTGCGCGGAGAACTCGGTGGCTTCCGCCGCGGCGTATTTGGCCTGCTCGACGGCCGCCATGGCCATGTCCTTGCCCTTCTCCAGCATCTGGCGAACGGCCTGATCGGCATCGTCTTTCTTGTGTCGAAGAGCGTCAGAGGCGTGCGCCAGCGCGGTCTCGACCGATTCCAGGGACTTTCGGGCCGATTTCACCGCCGCTTCGCTCGCTTCCGTCAGGGAGGGCATTTTGGGGACTTCAAGCGGCATCGTGGGATCTGTCATCGTGTGGAGCACTTCGGCGCGGGCGTCCGCCGAACCCAATCTTCTCGCCTCGGAAGCGCGCAAGCCCTCCTCGTCCACCATGATGTCGAGTCTTTTCGCCACGATGCGCTGGCTCGGCTCTCTCACGCCCCAGACAAGACCCATGAGTTCCATGATCTTGATGAGCCGGTAGGTGATGTCCACCTCGAACCACCGCTGGCCGTGGGCGGCCGAGCGCTGGTCTGCATGGTGGTTGTTGTGCCAACCCTCGCCGAAGGAGAAGATGGCGACGAGCCAGTTGTTGGTGCTTTCCTCGTCCGTGTTGTAGTTGCGGTAGCCGAAGGTGTGCGTCACCGAATTCACCGCCCAAGTGCAGTGCCATAAAACAACCGTGCGCACGAACACGCCCCAGACGAGCCAGGACATCCCCAGGCCGCCGTACACCTCCCCGGCGAAGTAAATGAGCACCGCCGTCAGAACGTAGATGGGGAAAAAGAACATGTCGAAAAAGCGCTGCCACTTATCGCGGTGCAAATCCTTTGCGAAGCGCGAATACTCCTGGTAGGTGTGCGCGTCCGGCAGGCTGACGAAAAGCCATCCGGCGTGCGCCCACAGAAAATTCACGAGCGGGGAATGGGGGTCGGGCTCCTCGTCCGACTCCTTGTGGTGAATCCGGTGCATCGCCACCCACTCGATGGGCCCGCTCTGGAGCGCCTGGCAGGCGCAGAAGGTCAGGAAATACTCCACCGGCTTATACGTCTGGAAGCTCCTGTGCGTCAGAAGCCTGTGGTAGGCGACAGTCACGCCCACCATTCCAGCGACGAAATACATCACGATTCCCACCA
>WTGD01000172.1 GCA_011523725.1 Nitrospinota bacterium | reverse complement strand
TGTAGGGACAGGCCCCCGTGCCTGTCCGACCGCCGTTTTGCAAAGGACGACCACGGGGGGCAGGGCGGCCACGGGGGGCCGCCCCTGCAATGCCATCGTCGCATCGGACGGGTTACATTCATCAGGACAGGTCGCGACCTGTCCCTACAGGCGAAGCGCGTCGATAAAGACCCTCTACCCCGCGCGGACGACCGCCGCGACGGGTCCGCCGCCGGGGGGGCCCTGGTGCTCCGCCCCGCCCGAGACGTAGGTCATCGGGTCGCCGACGACCGAGGAGACCACCGCGTTCACCACCGAGCGCGCATGGCGCGTGTTGTTGATGTCCGAATCATCGAGCATCGTGTGCCTGCGCCCGCGCACCAGGCCGTCGGGGGAGGCCTCGCACTTGGCGAAGACGTTCACGACGCGCGCCCGCTGCGCATCCGTGAGCGCCCACTCGAAGCCTATACCTGCGTTCACGATGGCCGCGCGCACGGCATCCCTGTCGATGGCGTCTCGCATCACGCTGTGGCCGACCACGAGGTCCCCGCCCCAGGCCGCGCTGTTGCCGATCACCATCACCTCGTTGCACATGAGCTCGATGCCCGCCGAAGTCGAGGCGACGCCCGACTGCAGCGACCAGTCCCTGCAGATTACATCGTCGCTGAGCGCGCTTTCTGCCACCTCGCCCGCCGCGAGGGCCACCCCGAGCGCCGACGCCCCGCGCGAGTAGCCCATCGACTTATACGTGTCCTCCGTGCAGACGCTCTCCCCCCGGCTTGCGGCGTCCGCCATGCGCTCGCCCGTCAGGAGTGGACACTTCACCTGAACGAAATGCAGGTCTTCTGCGCTCTCGATCTGCGCCTCCGCCATCAGCTTTCTTACCAGGTCCGCCGTCGCGCGCACCTGCGCCATGCGGCCCATCTCCTCAGGGAGAAAATCCGCCGTGTGGCCCGACGCAATGGCGAGGCGCTTCCCGCTTCCGCCGGCCGCGCCGCGCTCCGAGCGCGTGAAC
This sequence comes from Nitrospinota bacterium, assembly GCA_011523725.1. GTDB lineage: Bacteria > UBA8248 > UBA8248 > UBA8248 > UBA8248 > Bin107. The sequence goes on along the minus strand of WTGD01000172.1, from coordinate 1,614 downwards.
ACCGAGAAATGCGGGCACATGACCCCCTCCGTCCCGCCGGACATGATGAGGGCGATCTGCGCCTCCACCTCCGCGCGGCTCTTGCCCATCTGCCGCGAGAAATAATCGAGCAGGACGAAGTTGCTGAACCCGCGCGAGAAATCGTTCACGCAGCCGTTGCCCTCGGTCTTGCCCATGATGCCCACGACGTCTTCCGCCCGGCATTTGCCTTGCTCGATCAAGGCGGCGACGCCCGAGATGTCGTCGGGCGAGTCCATCGCCACGCGGAACAAGTCGGCCTGCATCCTGCGTCCTCCTGCGTTTAAGGCGCGCGCCTGGCGCGCTCACGGAAACCGGAATTGTTTGTGGGAAAAAACGTAGCACCCAATCCGGAGGCTGTGCAAAGGGGGTGTATATAAGAGGTGGGGTTTCTGTAGGGGCGGTTCGCGAACCGCCCCTACGGGTGAGGTCCGAATGATGCGCGAGGAATCGTAGGGACAGGCCTCCGTGCCTGTCCGAGGCCTCCGTGCCTGTCCTGATGAAAGACAACCACCATGATGGGCATATCCGATACGGGCGGCCACGGGGGGTCAGACATATATGTCTGACCCTACGTGAACCGCGATGGTGTTGTAGGGACAGGCCCCTGTGCCTGTCCGAAGGCGGCGGGCGGACACACGGGTCCGCCCCTACAATACCATCGCGTTTTGCGTAGGGGAGGACCTATGTGTCCTCCCTTTTTTTCGTTTCGGTCGACAAAGAATTCAAAGGACAGGTCGCGACCTGTCCCTACCCCCCCTCCTTATATATACACGTGCCCGCCTCACCCCTCAGCGCGGGGACGGCTTCTTCGAGCGCCGCGATGTGGACGCGCTCCCCGCCGCCCTCGAGAAAGCGGACGGCCGCCTCTATCTTGGGGCCCATGCTGCCGGGCGGGAAGTGGCCCTCGGCGTGGTATCGCTTTATCTCGTCGAGGGAGACGCTCTCAAGCTCTTGCTGCTGCGGCGTCCCGAAGTGGATCGCCACCCGGGGCACGGCCGTCAGGATCATCATCGTCTTCACGTCGAGTACGTTCGCCATGAGGGCGGACGTGAGGTCCTTATCAATCACGGCGGCCAGCCCCCTCCGCGCGCCGTCCGCTTCGCGCACGACGGGGATGCCCCCGCCGCCGCCCGCGATCACCACCGCGCCGCTCTTGGCTATAGTCTCGATGAGCGAGATGTCCACGATGTGTTTCGGCGCAGGCGAGGGGACGACGTGCCGCCAGCCGCGGCCGGCGTCTTCCCTGAACGTCCAGCCCATCTCGCGCTCATATCTTCTGGCTTCTTCTTCCGTATAGGTGTAGCCCACGAACTTGGTGGGCGCCGAGAAGGCCGGGTCTTCGGGGTCGACCTCCACCTGTGTTAAGAGACACACGACGTGGCGCGGGTCGCCCGCGCGCCTGAGCGCGTTCTCGAACGCCTGCATCAGCAGGTACGCGATGCCCCCCTGGCTGTGGGCGACGCAGATGTCGAGCGTCATCGGCGTCACCTGCTCGCTCGATACCGCCTGGCGCATGAGTATCTTGCCGACCACGGGGCCGTTTCCGTGCGTGATGATGAGTTCGTTCTCGAGTTGGAGAAGCGGGAGCAGCGC
>WTGD01000176.1 GCA_011523725.1 Nitrospinota bacterium | reverse complement strand
GCTCTGGATTCCGGCTTTCGCCGGAATGACGACGGTGGTCGGTTCTGACCGATGAGGAAGGAATCGACGGAGCGAGAAGAGGTTTTTCAACAACCCCTCCACGGTCGGCATTGATTGCCGGAATGACGGTAATCTGCGGTTACGGGTTCATCAGGACAGGCCGCGGCCTCGGACAGGCACAGGGGCCTGTCCCTACGGAAGGAAAATATTCAAAATCGCCAACATTTTCTCCCGCGGGTGCGCGTAAGGCTTCGTTGCGATAGAGTTCTCCGCTGGTTCATGGGATGGACGCCGCCGGATAATGATCTCCCAATCGACAGGACGCTTCGATGAGCTTGCGCAGGTGGAAGGACAGGATGGTGGCGCGTCTGCTGACGCGCTATCCGGGGCTGGTGAAACGATGGGCGGGGGGCAGGGATTTCTCCGCCGAGATGGCCGGCTGGCGCGCGGGGCCCGCGTTCACGCCCTGGACGCCGCTCGCGAAGCCCGTGCGCGAGTGCAAGGTCGCGCTGGTGACGACGGGCGGGGTGCATCTTAAGACGCAAGAACCCTTCGACATGGAGAACCCCGACGGCGACCCCACGTTCCGCGAGATTCCGGGCGGCGCCGCGCGCGAGGCGCTCACGATAACGCACGATTACTACGACCACCGGGGGGCGGATGCGGACCTGAACGTGGTCTTCCCGCACGAGCGGCTCGCCGAGATGGCGGCGGAGGGCGCGATAGGCGGGGTCTCGCCGGTTCATCTGAGCTTCATGGGCCACATCGATAAGGAACTCGTCGAGCGGCTCGTTGCGGAGACGGCGCCGGCGGCGGCGCGGCGGCTGCGCGAGGCGGGGGCGGAGGTCGCGCTGCTCGCGCCCGCGTGAGGGCTTTGCAACCGCTCGGTCGGGCTGATTCAGAACGCGGTGGAACGCGAGGGGCTGGCCACCGCTTCCGTGAGCATCGTCAAGGAGATAACGGCGGAGCTTTGCCCGCCGCGCGCGGTGTTCGTGCCCTGGCCGCTGGGGCATCCCTTCGGGCGCGCGGGAAATATTGAACAGCAGCGGACCGTGCTGTATGATATGATCGGGTTGCTCGAGAGCGCCGAAGCGCCGGGCGCGCTCATCGAGCGGGACCATCCCTGGTGATATTCGGGGAGCTTGCATTGGCGCAGCGGAGGGAATGAAACGGCCCGAAAGCCTGTCCAAACCGGCCGGGACGGCGCCATCCGGATGAGCCTCACAGAGGCTGAAGGAAGCGCCCGGGAATAATGGAAATTGTCGATATAATGCAAAAAGTAATTTCCGAAAATATCGGTAAATTCCGGCAAATTCACGGGGTTTTTCGATAAAAAACGGGCAATTTATCTTATTGAATAGAAAGGCGTTATCCCGATTTCATCGATCAGGAGGCCGCCATGGACACAGTCGCAACCCCCATCGCCCGCCTCGCGGAAGAACTGGCCGGCATTTACGATGAAGGCGCGCGCGGACGGGATTTCATTCGCGCCGCCGAGCCCCCTCTCAAGCGTTTGCTGGGTGAGGAATCTTTTCTCCCGCCCGAGGCGCTCGAGCCCTCCGATGAAGGATATGCGCGGCATCTGCTGTACCGCGATCCCGAGGATCGCTTCGTCGTGGCGGCCATGGTGTGGAAACCCGGGCAGGGCACGCCGATTCACGATCATGACGGCGCCTGGGGGATGCTCGGCATGGTGGAAGGCGGCCTGGAAGTCGTTAATTATTTTGCGGATAAGGAGATCGCCGAAGGTGAAATTGCGCTCAGAAACGATGCGCCCCACAATCCTTCGGCAGGTGGGCAGAACCCGGTTTGCGGCTGTGCGGACATCCACACGGTGCGCAATCGGCGCGACGACGTGGCGGTTTCCATTCATGTATATCCGCGCGATCTGGAAGCGTGTCATTTCTTCGAGCCCGTCGAAGGTGAAGAAAATCGCTTCTACGCGCGCCGCGTCTCGATTTCCTATACGGGTGATTCTTCCTGAGCGATTTCCGATCTTCGACCAAAAAGCCATAGAATAAGATGGATATCGAGGAGCGGGGTTTTTTCGCTCATGCTTGATGGGGCCTGAAGTCCGATGGTTTGCAGAATGTGCGGATTGCGGTTTATCGGCCAATCCTTTAGCTGGAGAGTGAATCATCGTTTTCCCGGGTTGATAAAACTCCTTTCATAAATTCACTTTCTCATCCCAAGAGGTTGATATGCGCAGCAAAGGTGGTTGGTATGCTGGTTTTGAGACGATATCGAACTTTCAATTGTTTTTCCGGGACTGGCGACCGAAAAGGAAAAGCTCGTTCTTGCCCGTTATCGCATTGCATGGTTCGCTGATTCAGAGCGGTATGTGGAACGCCATGGCGGAAGGTGCAGGTTCGATACGCATGATATGCCCGGATCAAAGAGGATTCGGGAGAACGGATGATCCGGATGCGGGTGACGCCGCTTCAGATTTCGCAAAAGACGTAATTGGCTTGGCCGACGCGCTTTTGCTGGACCGCTTCGTGGTGATGGGGCATTCCTTCGCGGCTTCAATCGCTTTGGCTGTCGCTGCGAAACGCCCGGACCGCGTCGCCGCGACCGTGTTGATGGATCCGACAATGCGTGATGCTTCGGGC
>WTGD01000406.1 GCA_011523725.1 Nitrospinota bacterium | reverse complement strand
CTTCCCCCTTGAGGGGGAGTGATTCCACCTCCTTCATCCTTCGCCGATGACCTTACAGGGAGAAGTGAACTTCAAAAGCGTGCGCGCAACCAAAACCGCTCCACAGGACTTTTTCAACAGCACCACGCAGGCCGCCTCTTGAATCGACAACGCCTCCCGCGCATAGGGAAACCCCGGCGCAGGCGCCTCGATTATCTCCTCATTTCAGAAAATCAACCCAAGTTTCAAAGCGCGCGCGTTTCAAAGGCTGTATCCATTCCGGGGCGAAATATGCTTTAATCGAATAAAGAACAGGAGACGGCTCCATAGACGCATCACGGCGTCTGTCGTTTTCTCCGGTTACGCGCAAGGAGAGCCGCATGGACGCGCAACACCCCCTCGCCACGCGCGAGGAGCTGGCAAACCTCGATTTTTATGCCGATCTCGCCGATCGCTACCTCGCCGTGGACGGCTTGGAGGCGCGCTGGGTGAGCTTCACCAGAAAAGAGATCCTCCCCGACCAGGAAACCGCCGGGCGCATGCACTACCTGGTATCTCTCGCCCGCGCGGTCGAGGAGACGCTCGATTCCGCCTTCCGCGCGGGCCACATTCCCGGCACCGCCTTTTTCGGCAGGGGAAACGAGGGGGCGAGCGTCGCGAGCGCGATGTGTCTCGAAGACCACGAATGGCTCGTGCCGATGCACCGAAACTGCGGGGCGCACCTCGCCAAGGGCCATCCGCCCAGGAGCATCATGTCGCATTTCTTCGGACGCGCCGACGGCCCCTCGGGCGGGCGCGACGGGAATTTTCACATGGGCTACCGCCCCAAGCGCATCACCCAGCTCATCAGCCACATCGGCACCATGGTGCCCATCGCCACGGGCGTGGCGTGGGCGGCCAAGGCGCGCGGCAAGGGCGAGGCCACCATCAACTACATCGGCGACGGCGGCACGAGTGCGGGCGACTTCCACGAGGCGGTGAACTTCGCCGCCGTGCGCAAGCTCCCACTCGTCATCATCATCGACAACAACCAGTACGCCTACAAGACGCTCCTGAGCGACCAGTACGCCTGCGACGCCCTGGTGCTGAAAGCCCCCGGCTACGGGCTCCCGGGATTTCTCATCGACGGAACGAACGCGCCCCTGGTGCACCACGTCTGCAGCCAGGCGCTTGAGCGCGCGAGGGCGGGCGGCGGCCCCACGCTCATCGAGAGCATCACCATGCGCGCGGCGGGCCATTCGGTGTACGACAAGTTCGCCGACTACGTGGACATGGAGCATTTCGAGAAGTGGACCAACGAGCGCGACCCCCTCAAACGGCTCGACGAGGCGCTCATCGAGTTCGGCGTCATGACGGCGGAAGAAGTCGCCGCCTCGCACGCGCGAGCGAGAAAAGACGCGGAAGACGCGAGGGATGAGGCGCTCAAAAGCCCGATGCCCGACCCCGCGGGCCTGACCGAAGGAGTCTTTGCCGAATGATCACCTACCGCGAAGCGCTGAGCGAGGCCCTCTGGGAGGAGATGGAGCGGGACGAGGACGTGTTCCTCATGGGCGAGGACATCGGCCTGGGCGGCGGGGCCTTCTACATCACGAAAGGCTTCATGGAGAAATTCGGGCGCGACCGCGTGGTGGACGTACCCCTGAGCGAGGCGGGCTTCACGGGCGCGGCCATCGGCGCGGCACTCTGCGGCATGCGGCCCGTGGTGGAGTTTCAGTTCGCCGATTTCGTCACCGAATCCTACAAGATGATCGTGGACTACGCCGCCGGGAACCATTATCGGCAGATGGGCCCCGTTCCCATCGTCTTGCGCCTGCCGGCGGCCGCTCTCGTGAGCGCGGGGCCGTTCCACAGCCAGAACCCCGAGATATGGTTCTTCGGGACGCCGGGGCTCAAGATCGTCGCTCCCACCACCGCCCACGACGCCAAGGGAATGCTCAAGGGAGCGATAAGAGACCCCAACCCCGTCATCTTCATGGAATACAAAAAATTCTATAACTATCCGGTGGACGAACTGCCCGAGGTCCTGAGGCCCGAAATCCCCGAGGACGATTACACCGTGCCCTTTGGCCAGGCGCGAACCCTGCGCGAGGGGGATGACATATCCCTCATCACCTTCGGCACCACGGTGCTGGAAGCCCTGGAAGCGGCGGAGGTGCTTGAGAATGACGGGGTGTCGGTCGAGGTCATCGATTTGAGAACCCTGGTTCCGCTCGATAAAGAGGCCATCCTCGAAAGCGTCAAGAAGACGGGAAAAATCCTCTTCCTGCACGAGGCGCGAAAGCGAGGCGGCGTGGGCGGTGAGCTGGCCGCCATCGTGAGCGAAGAGGTCTTCGAGTATCTCGACGCCCCCGTCCGCCGGGTCGGCGCGCCCGACGCCCACGTGCCGCTCAGCCCCCCGCTCGAGCGCGCCTATCTGCCCAGCACGGAGAAAGTCGTAGACGAACTCCGCGATCTCGCCGCGTTCTAGCCCCCGCCTCATCTGGCGCAATCCCCGGTTTTCAAGTAAAACGAATCCTCGATTTCATCCACCACGCTTGAGGGAACCCGCATGTACACCGCGCGCATCAGAATGCCACGCATGGGAACCAGCGTGCACGAGAGCACGGTGGTGTCCTGGAAGAAGGCGGTGGGCGATACGGTGTCGAAG
>WTGD01000051.1 GCA_011523725.1 Nitrospinota bacterium | reverse complement strand
CCTTCGCACAAACCGCTCGGCCTCTTCGACTCCCCCTCAAGGGGGGAGTGAAATTTACCGCGCTTCTTCTGTGGACTTTTTCAACAGCCCCGAGGAGGGAGGGTTTACCGACTGAATTAAGAAAAACTACGCTTTTGTAGGGACAGGGCGTGACCTGTCCCTACTTTATTTCTATGACTCAAACGCAGCGTTTCACTCGCGTCACTTACCCCAACCCCAGTTCCATGAACAACACCCCTTCCACGGAGGTTTCGTCGTAAGGGGCGATTTCCCTGAACCCCATCGAGCGGTACAAGACGATGGCCGCGCGCATGGATGGGAGCGTGTGCAGGCACACCGAGGCGTAGCCCATCTCCCGCGCGATTTGGACAACCTCCTCCGCGCACTTTCTTCCCAGGCCCCGCCCCCTGAATTCAGGACGCAGGAAGAGGCGCTTCATCTCGCAGATTCCGCCGCCCAGATCCTGGAGGGCGACGCAGCCCGCCGTGTCGTCTCCTGCGCGTAGCAAGAGAAACCTCCCGCCCGGCGGGCCGTAGGCGCGCTCCAGAGTCTCGACTTCCTCCTCGAAGCCCTGAAAGCACAGGTCCACCTCGCTCTCGGCCTCATACTCGCGGAGCAGAACCCTCGCTTCGCGGTAGTCTTCCTGCGTCTCGGCAATGATGAATTCGGGCATCTTCTCGCCTCCTCCTCATGCGTATCCTACAGCGGGTGATGGCGACTCGTGAACCGCCCGGAGGACGGCGCAGGAAAATTCGCAACAAGAGCGTAGGGACAGGCCCCCGTGCCTGTACGAGGTCGCGTCCCTCGATACGGCCCTGCGGGCCTGCTCGGGATGAGGCATTTTTGTTTTCCTCACCCTCGATAGCTTGCTATATCACCCTCACCCTGAGTAGCGGCGAAGCCGCGTATCGAAGGGCGAAATTCGCACCCGCTGCAGAGATGTGCGTCCCCATCCTTCGATACGGCGCTTACGCGCCTACTCAGGATGAGGGTTCGGGGCGCTTGCCAGGGATGAGGGCGCAAGCGTTCTGCGAAGCCCGCGGCCGCGCCGGTGATGGCTGCGCTCCGACCGAGGAGGGGTTTTTCAACAACCCCAAGCAGGCCCGGTTCGAGAATTGTGGGATAACGGGTAAGGCGCATCGCCCTAGGATGATGACGCGGACTCCACCCGTGCTTATAATGGCGCATCGCCCGATTGCGGATTATCGGGATGAAGGAGACCTTGTACCATGACGCAAGTCGACGACGCGCTCCTCCGGCGGATGGTGAAGACCATCGTGGACGAAGTCGATCCCGAGCAGGTCATCCTCTTCGGCTCACGCGCGCGCGGCGAGGCGGCGGCGGACTCCGACGTGGATTTCGTGGTGGTGGAAGCCGCGCCCTTTGGTGCCGGACGGGACAGGCGCGCCGAGACGACGCGCCTTTGGCGCGCGCTGGCGGATTTCGACGTCTCCAAGGACATTCTGCTCTTCAGCCGGGATGAAGTGGAATACTGGCGCGATTCCCTCAACCACGTACTGGCGCGCGCCCTGCGCGAAGGCGAAGTGCTCTATGAGCGATCTTAAGCAGGCCCGTGTACTTCTGGAGGCGGCGGAGCGGGATTACTCCGCTATTCGAGGAATGGAAGACGCAACTATTTTCGCCGACGAAATATTCGGCTTTCACGTACAACAGGCGTTGGAAAAATCGCTTAAGGCCTTACTTGCTCTTCTTGGTGAAACGTATCCAGCAACCCACGATCTGGCTCGACTGATCAATATGCTCAAAGAACACGACGCGGAGGCGGATCGATTCGACGGATTGGTGGAATACACCTCGTATGCCGTTCAATTTCGTTACGGCGCCAGTGATCCTAGCGAGACACCTCTCGACCGAGCCACAGCTATCCAACACGCAGAAGCGTTGCTCGAAGAAGTTCGGCGGCACTTGGAAAGCGCAGGACACCCTAAAGAGAATTGATCCCCACCCATCCTTGAGCCAGAATGCGCGCGTTCACTCTCATCCGTTCACGCTTTCATCAGAAAAGGAATTCGCCATGCCGATAAACGAAGCCACCGGTCTTTCAGGCGACATGGGCGTCACCGAGGAGATGATGGCCTGTCCCCTCCCCCGCGTGCCGCTCATCGACCCGGAGAACATCCCGGAACACCTGGCCGAGGAATTAGCACCTTTGTATGAGCGCGGCGTGAAGCGGTGGGGCAAGGTGTCGCGCTTCCTGCGCCTGCTCGGCTGGGCGCCGGGCTTCGTCGAGGGCTGGCAGATCATGGACGGAAAGCTGCGCGTCCAGCACCGCGATTCCGACCCCGAATACATCCACATGGCCCAGCTCGTCATCATCAAGACGGCGATTCTCACCGAATGCAACAACTGACTGGGGCACAACGTCGAGCTCGGTCGGGCTCAGGGCATCGAACAGGAAAAAATCAATCTGCTGGAAGGCGACGGCTGGCGCGACAGCGCGCTCTTTAGCGAAAAAGAAAAAGCCGCTATCGGCTGGGCGGAGGAAGTCACGAACCTGACGGCCAAGGGGAACGACGCGGCCTTTGAGGCCATGAAGAAGCACTTCTCCACCGAGCAGCTCGTCTCGCTGACCCTCATCTGCGGGCTGTGGAACCTGACGGGCCGCGTGGCCGAAGCCTTACACCTCGTCGTGGAACCCCCCGGCGAGCGCATCGCGTTTCAGGAGGGCGGTGAGTAGGGGGATTGTCGAGTTACGGCGTGACGCCCACGAGCACCAAGGGCACGGCGGGAACCCCGCGGCCTTGCCGTAAGACGTTCAATAAATCCCGCTCATAGTAGGGGACGCCGGAGGACATTTCTCGCTCCAGTTCCTTCATGGGGAGTATCTCCACGCCTACGTCGATGATGTCTGAAACGTAAAAGCTCAAATGCTTCACGAACAGGTCATGCGCGACGAAAGCGTATTTACCGAACTGAATCTCCACCGCAACGCGCTCTTTCACGAAATCCGTCTGGTTGTAGGACATGATGGGCTCAAATCCCGCTTCCTCGATGGCGCGTTTCTGCTCGCTTTCAGACAGGCCGTAAATGCCGCGCATGAGCTTCTCATCCGCCGTGAGCCAGAATGTGGTCCTGCGCTCGCTCCAGCCTCGCGCTTTGAGGCCGTCCTTGAACGCGCTGTTCATGTCGGCGGGCGAGAACAAGATTTTTCCGGGCATGGTCTTTTCTTTGGAGACCTTGGTGCGGCAAGCCTCTGCGTCGACTTCCCCGATGACTTCCTTAACTTCATCCCACAACTGTTTGCGGTGGACGAGCAGATATTCCTCGCCGTTCAGATGTGAATACTTGGCTTTGATGCGCACTAATGTCCGCCGTTCGGTTTGGCGGGATCGTAGATGGGCTTTCCCATGGGACGCGTCTTGAGGGTTCCCGCATACAGCTTACGCACACGGTCCAGCGCGATGTCCACGTATTCGGAAAGACGTCGCAGCCATAGGCCGTTCTGTCGTGCTTGAGGGCGGCGATGATGGAGGAACCGACGCCCATGTAAGGGTCGAACACCGCATCGCCCTCATCCGTCATGGAGAGCACGAGGCGCTCCACGAGCTCAACGGGGAACTGGCAGGGGTGTATCGTCTTTTCCGGGTGATTGCTCTTCACATTCGGGAAAACCCACACGTCGCTCGGGTTTTTTCCCTTGGGATTCCCCGAGAGTTTGCCGATGTTCGGTCCCTTGAAGTGTTTCTTGCCGGGATACTTCGCGGGAACCCGTATCGGGTCGAGGTTCCAGGTGTAATCGTCGCCCTTCGTCCACCAGTTGATGGTTTCGTATCGGCCCGAGAGCCGCCTGGTGCAGTGAAGCCCGTGGCCGAAGCTCCAGACGATACGGTTGCGGAGCTTGAGGCCCTGCGCCCGAAAGACGGGATAGAGAATGGCGTCGAGCGGAACGATCTCGCCGTTTTCCACATAGTTACCGACCTGCCAGCAGATGGAGCCCTTGGGATGAAGGAGCCGCACGCACTCGCGTATCACCCGCTCCTGCGCCTCGACGTAAGCGTCGAGCGGGGTTTTCGATTCGTATTCCTTGCCCAGGTTGTAAGGGGGTGACGTGACGATGAGCTTCATCCGCTCATCGGGAAGCTCGCTCATGAAAACGAGGTTGTCCGCGCATGCAAGGACAGGTTGGCTTTTTGGGTTTTCCCCCTCCAATCGAGGGAGCATGTCCTGCACCGGCTGCCGCGCCGTGCTTTCAACACTCGAAGCGGCGTTGGTCATCCGATTTCCCCACGGGCGGCAGCTTCTATTTCTGATCGCTGTTCATCATACAATCCGTCATGCCGGTTCTCAAGTCTGTGGTCGTTTGTCGCGCCACTCCTCACGCGGCGCGTCCCACGCCCTCATTCCCCATCCCCCGCACCGCCAGCACCTCCATCGCGGGAGAGCGATCCCCCGTGCAACTGATGCGGCGGGGGCCTTCGAGGAACGAGAGGGTGAAGCCGTTTTTCTCATAAAGCGCCACGATTCTATCCGTCGCCTGGTTCGAGAGGACGACCGGGCCTTCGTGCGCGGCGAGGAATTCCGCCAAGCGCACCTGATCCGTCCAGGAGAAATCCTCCTTGGCGTATTTCGTGAACTGGACGTCATAGGGAGGGTCCGCGTAGATGAAATCATCGGGCTCGACCGGGAGCGTCTGGAAATCCTGGCAGAGAAACTCCCAGCCTTCGAAGGCTTCCCGGTAAGCCGAGAAATCCCGGGCGTAGTTGATTCGCTTGTAGCGCCCGAAGGGGACGTTGAACCCGCCCTTGCTGTTGAAGCGGCAAAGCCCGTTGTAACCCGTGCGGTTCAAATAATAAAAAAGCTCCGCCGCCTCCTTGTTGCGCCCCCTTCCGCTCATGAGCAGCGCGTTGAACCGCTCCCTGTGGGCGTAGTAGGTCTCCGCGTCGTTTCGCATATCGAGCCGGACTCTCGAGATACCCTTCTTGAGCCATGCGTAGAAGTTCATGAGCGGGGCGTTGATGTCGTTCAGGAGCGCCCTCTCGGGGCAGAGGCCGAGCGCGACGGCCAGCCCGCCGCAGAAAGGCTCCACGAGGCGGCGCTCGCTGTGCGCCTCCCAATAGGCTTGAATGTGGGGAATGAGCCACCGCTTGCCGCCGGCCCACTTGAGAGGGGGCCCGGGTTTCTCGTTTTGGGTGATGGGCTTCGCTTTGCGAACGCGTGCTTTCGTGCTCGTGACCATTCGCTGTCCCGGGATGTGTCTGTGGGCGGATGCGGACACCCTATCACAACCGAAGGACGAAGCCACCAATCCACAGACGCAGAATAGTGATGGCGCATTTTCGCCGCGCGAAGTGATTGCGCTTTTCTTAAATTGTTGTTACGATTAGACATGCAATACGAATGGGATGAGAACAAACGGGAGGCCAATTTTGATAAGCATAATGTCGATTTCCTCGCTGCCTTGGAGTTTGACTGGCAGACGGCTTTGGTCTACGAGGATGCGCGCACCGAATATGACGAACGGCGTTTTTGGGCTTTGGGACTGATTCAGGAGCGGGTCCATGTTCTGGTATTCACCCGCCGTGAATCGTTCGTCCGGATCATCAGCCTACGCAAAGCGAATCAAAGAGAAACGAGTCAATACGCGGAACATCGCGCATGACGAAGGAGTGAAGATGGCGAGAAAGCGGAAGAATCAGACACTGCCAGAGGCGGAGGATCGTCCCTTGACCAAGGAGATGCTGGAGAAGATGCGTCCGGCCTCTGAAGTCGTGCCCGAGATCGTCGAAGCCCACGCCCGGGGAGAATTGGCGAGAAATGAACCTCGCCGGTTTCGCGGGCCGCAGAAAAAACCCACCAAGGTGCAGACCACCATTCGCCTCGACGCGGACGTGGTGGCGCACTTCAAAAAAAGCGGCAGGGGGTGGCAGTCCCGCATCAACACTGCACTGCGCAATACCGCGTTCGGCGGCAACGCGGACTGACTTCAGCCGACCCCCCTACCCCTCAATCTCCTCACGCACGATGGCGGCGCCCTCGGCCATGGACTTGAGCTTGCCGAAGGCGACGTCGCGGCTCATGTACTTCATGCCGCAATCAGGCGCGAGGATGAGCCGATCGGGCGATATGTGCTTGAGCGCCGCCCTGATGCGCGCCGCGACCGTTTCGGGCGATTCGATCTCCGGATCGTCGTTGTCGATGACGCCCAGGATGATGGTCTTGTCCGGCAGCTCCTCCAGCACGGCGAGGTCGATTTTCGGCTGGGCCGCCTCGATGGATATCTGGTCGATGGCGCTTTCGTTGAGCTCCGGCAGGAAGGAATAGGCGTCGGGCTTCCCCAGCCCCTGCCAGGCGTGTATGGCCGCGTAGCCGAAGCACATGTGGAGCGCGGTCGTTCCCTCCACGCCCTTCAGCGCCTCGCCGATCACCTCCACGGCGAACTCCCTGGCGATTTCCGCGCGCGCCTGCATGTAGGGCTCGTCTATCTGTACCACGTCCGCGCCCGCGGCGAACATGTCCTTCACCTCCTCGTTCACCGCGCGGGCGTAGTCGAGCGCCATCGCGCGCTGATCGCCGCCGTAGTAGTCATCCTGCGCCTGCTGCGTCATGGTGAAGGGACCCGGCAGCGTGATCTTGATCTGCCGGTCCGTATTGGCGCGCAGAAACTCCACGTCGCTCACCTCGATGGGCCTTGCGCGGTGGATCTTGCCTATCACGCGGGGGACGGGGTTGTCCCGGCCCGAGCGGTCTTTCGCATAGCCGTGGCTCTCGGTGTCGATGCCGCCCAGGGCCGTGGAGACGCGGTTCGAATAGCTCTCGCGGCGCGCCTCGCCGTCCGAGATGATGTCGATTCCCGCGCGCTCCATGTCGCGTATCGCGAGGAGGGTGGCGTCGTCCTGCGCGGCCTCCAGAAACTCGGGCGGGATGCGCCACAGCTCCTGCACGCGCACGCGCGGAGGGAGGCGCGTGTTGAGGTTCTCGCGGTCGATGAGCCAGTCGGGCTGTGTGTAGCTGCCCACGACGGTGGTGGGCAGGAGTTTCTGCGGCATCGGGGTTTCCTCCTCGCATCGCTGAAGCCGAGAGCGGCTCCGTTCGTCGCATTACCCTCAGAAAAGTCTCAGGGCGTGAGCATCACGCGCATCACGCCGTCTTCGCGCGCCTTGAACATGCGCATCGCCTCGTTGAAATCATTGAGCGCGAACGAGTGCGTGAGCATCTTGTCAACGGCGATGTGGCCGTCGGCGATAATCTGTATCGCCCTCGGGTAGCAGTTGGGCGAGCCGCGCCCGCCGAATATGGCAATCTCATCGAGCACGATGCGGTCGGTGTTGAAAGACGTCTCCTGGCCGCCGTTGATGCCTTCCAGCACCACGCGCCCGCCGCGCCGGGCCATGTCCACCGCCTGGCGCATCACCTCGGGCGGGCCGGCGCACTCGATGACGAGGTCCACACCGCGGCCGTCCGTCTCGCTCATCACGACCTCGACGGGGTCTTCCTTCGTAATGTCGATGGTGCGGTCGGCTCCCAGTTCCTCCGCGATTCCCAGCCGGTAGCCGCGACCGGTGATGAAGGTCTTGGACGCGCCCATCATCTTCACGAGCTGGAGCACGGCGAGGCCCAGCAGGCCGGGGCCCAGGATCGCCACGGTATCTGACGGTTCTATGCCCCCGCGCTCCAGGGCGTGGAGCGCGATGACGACCTGGTTCACGATCACCGCGTCCTCCCATTTCATGGAGTCGGGCATCTTGTGGAGGTTGTTCGGCGGAGCCAGGCCGTATTCGCTGAAGGCGCCGTTCGCCGTGTGGCCCAGGAGCTTGTAGCCGCCGTCCGGCTTCGCGAAATTGTCGCAGATGTGGTAGTCGCCCCGGATGCAGGTGGCGCAAGCGCCGCAGCCCACGGTCGGCTCCATGATGACGCGGTCTCCCACCTGGAGAGAGGTTCGCGCGCCGCTCCCGATGGCGGCCACCTCGCCGGCCCACTCGTGCCCCTGGACGAAGGGATAATAGGGCGGCCACATGGGTCGCATGTGCCCCTCGTAGATATGGATGTCCGTGCCGCAGATGCCGCAGGCGGCGACCTTCACCAGCACCTGATCGGGTTCGTAATCTGGCACGGGAATCTGCTCGATGCGCACCTCGTGCGCGCCGTGCGTGACGGCGGCCTTCATGGTTTCGGGTACATCGCTCATCTCACGCCCCTCCTTCGCTTAAGAGGATTTTGATAATGACAATCAGCCCTTGGGGCTGAACTGCGTCGCCTTCCTGTCGGGCCGCTGCATGTCGAACACGTCGTGCGAGCGGCAGTACCCGTTGCCCGCGAGCCGGCCCACGGGCCGGAGCAGGACGGGGTCGATGTATTTCCCCTCCTCGATCATCACGTCCTCGCGCACGTGCCAGCGCACCACCTCGCCGATGATGACGTTCGTCAGGTGCTCGCGTCCGTTCGTGATGAGGTGGCGGAACTGGCACTCCATGGCCACGGGCGCTTCGGCGATGCGAGGCGCCTTGACGAGGTCGGAATCTATCGGCGTCAAGCCCGCTTCTTCGAACTCGCTCACCTCGAAGGGGAAGTCGTCCGCGCAGATGTTCATCTGCTCCTCCAGGCCGTCCACCACCGTGTGGATGACGTAGCCCTGCGTCTCCATGATGTTGCGCGCCGTGTCCTTGTAGGAACTCTCGCGCACGCCCACCGAAATCGAGAGCAGGGGCGGGTCGTGGCCCACGCAGGTGAAGAAGCTGAAGGGGGCGAGGTTCGCGTAGCCGTCCGCACTGATGGTGCTCACCCAGGCGATGGGCCTCGGCACGACGGAGCCGACGAGCAGGCGGTAGTTCTGCCGCCAGTGGTTGTCGGCGGGGTCGATGGTTTTGTATTTCATGCGTTTTCACACTCCTGTCGAAATAAGCCGCGGAGCGGCTTCATAGGGAACAATCTTCAGTACCCGCCGGTTCCATCGCCGTGAAGCACGCCCCCTGCGGGTCCATGATTCCGCCGAATCTCCCCACGTCGGGTATGTCCATCGGGGGGAACGTGCCCTGCCCGCCCAGGCTGACTGCCTTCTCGAGCGCGGCGTCGAAGTTTTCCACCTGAAAATACACCCCCCAGTGCGGGGGCATCCCGCCCATCTCGGGCGTGAGTTCGAGCATGCCCGCGCGCGGCTCCTCCCCGCTCATGAACACCGTGTAGTCCCCGCCCGCCGGGTTGGGCATCACGGTGCCCGTCCAGCCGAACAGTTCGGCGTAAAAAGTTCCGGCGCGTTCCACGTCTTTCGTGATCAGCTCGTTCCAGACGAGCGCGCCCGGCTCGCCGATGACGTCGGCGCCCTTGTGCGCCCTGGGTTGCCAGAGGCACAGGAAAGCCTCCCCCGGGTCGCGGATCATCGCCATGCGGCCCACGTCGAACACGTCGCACGGCTCCTGGGCGGCCTGGCCGCCGAGTTCCACCGCTTTCTTCACGGTCTCATCGGCGCTTTCGACCGACACGTAGCTCTGCCAGAAAGAGGGGTGGCCGCTTTCGAGCATGCCCGGAAACATCTCGAACATGGCGCAGGTCTGCTTTCCGCCTTTCGAGAATATGGTGTAGACGGCTTCCTCCATCACGGGCCGGTCCTCGAACGTCCAGCCGAACAGGGACGTATAGAAATCCCTGGCGACGCCCACTTCCTTCGCCACCAGGTCGGCCCAGCAGAAACTCCCCGGCGCGTATTCCTTGACTTCAGACACGAATTTCATTCCTCCGTTGATGACGGCGTATGACGAGAATTTTGTTCCCTAGATTATGACGGCAAATCATGACTGGGGTTCGGGGAAAAATCATAGCGCGAAGGGGCGGCGGCGAACAAGCGCTCAACCATCCGCATCGTATTCATAGCGAAGGCCGTCCGGCTCATCCGGATCGGCGAGGCGCGAGGCAGGTTCCGGGGCGTCTTCACCCTTCGGGGTCTCCAGCGCCTCTTCTTCCAGCAGCCAGCGCTCATAGAGTTCTTCGGGCAGTTCCTCCACGTATCTCGAAAGCCGGGAGAACGCCCCCCTGTTCCACGCCTCGCTCTCGAGCATGGGCTGGCACATGTAGAGTTCATCCTTCGCCCGCGTGAGGGCGACGTAGAAAAGCCGCCTTTCCTCCTCTTCCTCTTCACCTCCGGGTTTGGGCACCGACCTCGGAGAGGGGAAGCGCGTGTCGGTGAGCCAGATGAGAAACACCACCTTCCACTCCAGGCCCTTCGCCTGATGGACCGAGGTGAGCACCATCGACTCATCCGGCTCGTCTCGCTCGCCAGGCGCCCCGGGGCCGGCCGCGGCGGCCGTACCCATGAGCGCGAGTTCTGAGAGAAACGCCGTCGCCCCGTCGTACTGCACCGCGTATTCCGCGAGCTGGCGCACGTCCTCGATGCGCGCTTCGGCGTCCTCAAAAGTGTTCTTGAGGTAATCCAGGTAGAGCCGGTCCAGGACGAGGTTGATCATCTCCGTCGGCGGGAGGGCGGACGGCTTCTCTCCCGCGGCGGCGCGGGGGGCGCCCGTGAGCTCGACGACCAGCTTCCTGAACGTCTCGAAACCCGCGCGCGCGTTCCCGGGGATGAATCCCACACCGGCGCTCGCGAGAAACGAGAAGGGCTCCTCGTATATCCGCACCTGCTCCCACACCCGGTGCGCGGTGACGTCCCCCACGCCGGGCAGGAGCTTGAGCGCGCGCTTCCAGGCCAGTTCGTCCGCCGGCGAACTCACGAGCCTCAGGAAAGCCGTCACGTCCTTGATGTGGCGCTGCTCGAAAAAGCGCAGCCCGCTCCTGATCTCGAAGGGAATCCCCCGGCGCGTGAGCTCCATCTGGAGTTCCATGGAGTGGTAGTGCGCCCGGTAGAGCACCGCGATCTGGGAGAGCGGCACGTCATCCTCATCGCGCAGCGCGAGCGTGCGGTCGACCACGAAGTCCGCCTGCTGCATGGCGTCGCGCGCGGCCACGAGGGCGGGCTTCATTCCCTCGCCGCGAGTGGTTGTGAGGTTTTTCTCGAACTGGCGCTTGTTGTGGGCGATGGAGGCGTTGGCGAGCGACAGGATGTTCGCCGTGCTCCTGTAGTTCTCCTCCAGGCGGAAGAGCCTGGCGTCGGGGTATCGCTCGGGAAAGGTGATGATGTTCTCGAAGTGCGCACCCCGGAAGCTGTAGATGCTCTGCGCGTCATCCCCCACCACGGTGACGTTTTTCTGCTCCCCGGCGAGGAGGTCCACCAGGTCGGCCTGCACCTTGTTGGTGTCCTGGTATTCATCCACGAGGATGTAGCGAAAACGCGTCTGGAGTTCCCGGCGCGCCTCCTCGTTCTCGGCGAGCAGATTCCGCGTGAGCGCGAGCAGGCCCGAGAAATCCACCGCCTGAATCTCTTTCTTGCGCTCCTCGTAGTGGGCGGCGATTTGCTCTATCTCGCCCAGGCGGTCGCCCAGATATGAATACCGGCCCAGCACCGTCTCCGCGACGCTTTTGTCGGTATCGGCGGCGAGGGCGAATATCGACTCCAGAACACGGCCTCTCGGGAAGTACTTCTCCTTGGGGTCGAACCCCGCGAGGCGGATACACTCGGTCACCAGATCAGCCGCGTCCTCGCGGTCCAGGATGGTGAAGTTCGGCCCGTAGCCGATGAGGTTCCCGTATCGCCTTAAGATCAGATTCCCCACGTGGTGGAACGTGCCGCCCCAGACGCGCCGCGCGTCGGTCTGGATGAGGGAGGCGGCGCGGTGGAGCATCTCGCGCGCGGCCTTGTTCGTGAAGGTGACGAGCAGGATGGATTCGGGCGCGACGCCGTCCTCCACCAAACGCGCGAGACGGTAGGTGATGGTGTGCGTCTTGCCGCTGCCCGCGCCCGCGATGACGAGAAGCGGCCCGCCGCCCGCCATCACGACCTCGAGTTGCCGGGGGTTGAGTTTTTCCTCATACGCCTTGCGACGCGCGGGCGAAGGCGCGGGCCGCTTGATCGTGTATGTCCTGTGCTCTCGCGCGCTCATTTAACACTCACTTCGGATGAAGTTCTTCATCGCCGTATTTCCGCACCTTAACCCGTCCTGGACAAACGGCCCAACCGTCCATTCGGTTGACAGGCGAACGCCCCCGAAGATAATGTAAATCCATACACGACATCACGGGCTGGAGCGTTCTGATGGGCGGATACCAGACATTCCTCGACGGAGCGGCCCTGGGCTTTTTCCTGGGGTTCATCGCCTTCTATCTGCTGCACCGCTACATGGCGTCCAAGCGAAAGAAACCGAAAACCGAGGTCGACCGCCTCGTGGACGACATTCAAGACTACTACCGGAACGTCTCCGACCCCGAAGGCAAGGACTACGACTGAGTCGCGCAGTTACCCCGCGGCACATCCTCAGATATAGGGCTGAAACGGATTCCGCTCCGAGACGGGCGCGTCCTGTAAGTGCGCCAGGGAGTTCATCGTCACGACGCTCCAGCCCCGCTCGGGCGAATGCTCGATGATGTTCATCGCGGCGTTGTGCTGGCGTATCGCCCGGAAGCCGTCGAGATCGACGCCCAGAATCCGGCACAGGATCATGATGATCGCCAGATTGTGGCTCACCGCGGCGATGACTTCGTCTTCGTGCGCCGCGAGGAAGCGCTCCATCGCGGCCCAGGCCCGCTCCTGCAGCTCCGCGAGCGTCTCGCCGCCCGGCATACGGACGCGGGCGGGATGGTTCCGCCACATCTGCATGAAATCGGGGTGCGTCTCGGGAAGCCGGCGAAAGGGCTCTCCCTCGAGTTCGCCCTGGTTCAACTCGGCGATGCCCGGCTCCTCGAGGAGGGGCGCATCAACGGCTTGCGCGACGATCTCGGCGGTGCGCCTCGCGCGCATCAGCGGACTCGCGTAGACGCAGGCGATCGGGCGTCCGCGCAGCGCGCACCCGAGCGCTTCGGCCTGCGCGACGCCCACTTCGTTGAGCGCGGTGTCGGAGACGCCCTGTATGCGCTGCTCGACGTTCCAGTCCGTCTCGCCGTGCCGCAAGAGATAGAGAAGCAAAACGGTCAAACTCCGGTGGGGGTGAAGCCCGGGCAAGCCTCGCCTTAGTTGTTGTCCTCTTTCAGGAAATCATCGGGCTTGAGGTCCTTGAGCCATTCCTTGATGTCCTCGGGCTCTTCTTCGATCGGCTTTTCCGATTCGGGGGGATTGTCTTCCCCCGCGCCCGGCTCCACCCCGGAGACGCCCTCTTTTATTTCCTCTTCGTTGAACTGGATGCTCTTCGCCTCCTCGAGCACCTTCTCCTCCACGAAAATCGGGCTGCCCATGCGCAGGGCCACGGCGATGGCATCGGAGGGTCTGGAATCGACGACGATTTCCGAGGCGTTCACGGAAAGGTGTATTTCGGCGAAAAAGGTGTTGTCCTTCAGATCGTTGATGAGGATTTTATCCACCCGGCCCTTTAAGTCGTTGATCATGTTCTTGATCAGATCGTGGGTCATCGGCCGCGGCGTCTCGAAGCTCTCGATCTCGCGCGCGATGGCGTGCGCCTCGAAAATGCCCACCCAGATGGGCAGCGCGCGATCTCCCTCGGTCTCGCGCAGCACCACTATCGGCACGTTGGTGTGCGGATCGAGCGTGAGGCCCTTGACTTTCATCTCGATCATCATTCGTCTTCCTCCATCGCCACGGCGCCCGGCGGCGAGACGCCCGCCAGAGAGTGGATGCCGCCCCTCATGATTTTCACCTCGACCACGTCTCCCGGCTCGGGCGTAAAACCCTCCGCATATAATTGTACCCTGTGATTGCCTCGACTGCGACCCGCAAACCAGTTCGCGTCCGATTCATCCGCAAAATCCGGGCAGCCCGCGCATCCGGCGGGCGCGCTCCTGGGCTTCACCGCGCCTTCGACCATCACCTCCTGAACGCCGCCGACGAGTTCCGCGTGAAGATTCTCCGTCATCTCGCGCTGCACCCGGCTGGCCTCCTCGAAGCGCTCGGTGAGCACCTCTTCGGGAAGGGTGTCCTCCATGTCGAACGCGGGCGTTCCGGGCCGGGGGGAGTATTTGAACATGTAGATGTTGTCGTAGCGCGCCTCGCGCAACACGCGGAGCGTGTCTTCAAAATCCTCGTCCCGCTCGCCGGGGAAGCCGATGATGACGTCCGAGGTCAGCACCCCGTCCTTCACGCGCTCCCTGAACAGGGAGACCTTTTCGAGATACTCATCCGCCGTGTAGCCGCGCTCCATGCGCGCGAGCACCGCGTCCGCACCCGATTGCACCGGCAGGTGGAGATGCTCACACACTTTCGGGGATTCTCCCATCGCGTCGACCATGTCCTCGTCGCAATCCTTGGGATGCGACGTCATGAAGCGGATGCGCTCGAGCCCGTCCACCTCGTCCAGGCGCCTCAGCAACCCGCCGAAGGTAAGCTCGCCCGGCGATTTGCGGCCGTAGGAGTTCACGTTCTGGCCGAGGAGCGTCACCTCGTGGAAACCCTCCGCCACCGCGCGCTCGACCTCGTCCACGATGAGTTCGCCCGGCTTGCTCCACTCGGGTCCGCGCGTGTAGGGCACGACGCAGAAGGTGCAGAAATTATCGCACCCGCGCGCGATGCTCACGAAGGCGTTCAGGCCGCCGCCGCGCGCCATCGGGGCGAGTTCGGTGAAATCGGGCGGAATCGGCTCGGTATCGACCACCCGGCGCTCCTCCATCTCCTCGAGCAGCATCGGGAGCTTGGCGATGTTCTGGGTGCCGAAGACGAGGTCGACCGTTTTGCCGCGTTTCGCTATCGCCTCCCCGTCGCGCGTGGCGAAACAGCCGCACACGCCGATCTTGAGAGCGGGGTTCGTTCTCTTGAGCTTGTCGAGACGCCCGATCTGGCTATAAACCTTCTGCTCCGCCTTGTCGCGAATCGAGCAGGTGTTCAGCAGGATGAGGTCGGCCGCTTCGTTCGATTCGGTCTCCTCATACCCCTCACTCTCCAGATACCCGGTGATCGTTTCGGTATCGTAGCGGTTCATCTGGCAGCCGTATGTGAAAATCTTGAACTTCTTGTTCAAGGCGCACTCTCCATTCTTTGCTTCATTGCCCGCGCGAGCAGGAACTTCGGCAACGCAGGTCTCAGGGGAATCCCTGGGGCCATATTGCGAGGGCGCGTTTTCGATGTCAACTTTGAAAGATGGAAAAGGGTCCCGGATTTTGCTAAAGCTGTCGAGGGCTCGCGCTTTTTTCTTCTCTTGAACGGGAAATACGCCATGCGCGTGGTTTGTTTTCATGGAAGACGCGAAATCGGCGGAGAGGCGCTCTTCCTGAGCGCGGCGCGCATCTTCGCCGGCGCGGCCAACCGGGCCGGGTTCTCTGCCCAGGTACGCACGCCCGGCTTTCCCTCTCCCCCGGGCTCGCCCGACAGGGCGGTCGTGAAAATTTCACGAGAACAACTCGCCGACCTCGCCATCCCGGCGGAATACGATCTGGAAATCGTCTGCGACCCCAACCTCGCCGTCGTCCCCCCGATGGGGGGCGCCCTCAAGCCCGGCGGCGTCCTCGTCTTGAACACGCAAAACGCGATAGAAAACCGCGGGCTTTGCATCGCCTCGGTCGATGTCGACGCCATCGCCTCGAAATACGCCGCAGCGCCCGAGGCGGCGCATCTGGGCGCAACGCTGGCCGCCTGGGACGTGATGGAAGGAGGGATTTCGGCTCAAAACATCATCGAGGCGTACGGGGAAATTACGGGCGAGGACATGCGGGAGGCGGATGAGGATGCCCTGACCGAAGCCGCCTCGACGACGAAAAGGGCACTCAGCGC
>WTGD01000286.1 GCA_011523725.1 Nitrospinota bacterium | reverse complement strand
GTCAAGGGGGGGTAGGGGGGGTTGCTTTTCCGATTGCTCAGGCCTTTCCCGACACCCCCGCGAAAAGGCCCTTTCACCTTGCCAGTTCGCCGGGTAAGTATTAAAATTAATACCAAGCCCACAAAATGGTGAAACGGGCATTGCTCCAGGCGATTCCACCAAACCGGTCCCGGGACCCGGGCGATTGGGATCGTCAATTCATCGGAAATACTGTTCTGGTATTTCTATTCGAGGAGGGATGTACATGCTGCACACGAATCCCAGGAAACGAATTTGCACCGCAGTTGTATTCATTGCCGCCATCGCCCTGACGTGGGGGCTGTCATCGGCGGCGACCAAGGTCGTCTTCGTCCACGGGGCGGAGCCGAAGAGTCTCGACAACGCCCTCCATCCGGCGGGCTCGGCCGACCTGAACGTCCAGACGAGCCTCTACGATTCGCTGACCTATCACCGCCTCGACGGCAAGATCGAGGGGCGTCTCGCCACTTCCTGGGAGTTCAAGAACCCCACCACGCTGGTGTTCAAGCTGCGCAAGGGGGTGAAGTTCCACGACGGCACGCCCTTCAACGCCGCGGCCGTGAAGTTCAACCTGGACAGGACGCGAAGCCACAAGCGCGCTCGCCTCAGGAAGTGGATCGCCATGATCAAGGAAGTCAACGTGATCGACGACCACACGGTCGAGATCGGGCTCAAGTATCCCTTCGCCCCCATCCTGCTGAACCTCGGCACGCCGGTCGCCGCCATCGGCAGCCCGACCGCCATCAAGAAGCACGGCAAGAATTTTAGGCGCAACCCGGTCGGCACCGGCCCGTTCATCTTCGAGAAATGGGTGGCGGGAGAATACATCCGCTTCCGGGCCAACCCGAATTACTGGGACGGGAAGCCCAGGATCGACGTACTCGAATTCCGCCTCGTTCCCGAAGCCACGACGCGGGTGCTCCAGCTTCGCTCGGGCCAGGCCCAGCTGGCCATGTTCCTGCCGCCGGCCCAGCTCGGCGAGGTGGACAAGGACCCCAAGCTCGACCTCGTGAAAGCGCCCCTGTTCCGCGTGATCTTCATCGGGATGAGCATGCTCCACAAGCCTTTCGACAACCCGATCGTCCGCCAGGCGATGAACTACGCCATCGACACCAAGACCATCATCGAGAAGGTGATGTTAGGTGTTGGGCGGCCGATCCGCGGGCCCTTCGGGCCGACCGTCTGGGGCTATGACCCCGAGTTCGAGAAGATGGGCTACTCCTACAACCCCGCAAAGGCGAAGGAGCTCCTGAAGAAGGCGGGGTATCCCAACGGGTTCACCACCGAGTTCTGGCATCCCACCGGCAGGTACACGGCCGACAAGGTGGCCGCCGAAGCCATCCAGGCCCAGCTGGCGAAAGTGGGCGTCAAGGCCAGGCTGCGCACCGGCTCCTGGGGGCTCGTCGCGCCTTCCGTCCGGAAGGGCAAGGCGCCCATATTCCTCTACGGCTGGGGCGTATCCACGGGCGACCCCGACATGGTGATGTACAACAAGTTCCACTCGGCCACCCACGGGCGTTCGGGCAACTACACCCGCTACAAGAACCCCGAGCTCGAGAAGGTCGTGGACAAGGCGCGCCAGGTCAACGACCCGGTCAAGCGCAAGGCGATGTACAAGAAGGCGGCGAAAATGGTGATCGACAATCCGCCGTGGGTCTTCTTCAAGCAGGAAGTCATGCTGGTCGGGAAATCCAAGAAGCTCAAAGGGGTGATCGTCCACCCGGGCGAGCGGATTTACTGGCGCAAGGCGTATCTGGAAAAATAGCCGCAGAACCTTTGGGGGCAGCCTCCCGTTCGCAGAGAGGGCGGGAGGCTGCTTTTCTTTGCGCGCCCATCAGCATCTCCGGGTGAAGCGACCGGGACAGGGGGGATCTCCATGCCGGATTCCGAAAGACTGCAGAACATGCTCGATAAGTTCGAAATTCAGGAGGTGGTCGCCGCCGCGTGTTATTCGCGCGACAGGGGCGACTGGGAGACGCTCCGGGACTGCTACCACCCCGACGGATGCGTGACGGTGAGCTGGCACTCCGGCCCGGTGGACGAGTTCATCGAACGCTCCGTGAAGATGATGTCCTCCCGCGACCCGCAGGAGTTCACCAAGCACGTCAACGCGAACCCCCGGGTGCGGCTGAACGGCGCGCGCGCGATCATCGAGTACGACGTCATCCTGCACAACCGCCGCCTCCTCGACGGCTACGCCTTCGATTTCCACACCTGGAGCTGCTACCTCGACCAGGTGGAGAAGCGCGACGATAGATGGCGGATATTCAACCGCACGGCCATCTACGAGAAAGACCGCATGGACGCGCACAATCCGCGTGAAATTCCGGACTCGTTTTACGAGGACATGGACCTGGAGCAGTATCCCCTCAACATCCGCTACCACTGCTGGCGCAACGCGCGGACGGGGCAGACGCCTCCCGAGGGAATCACCATCGCGCGGACGGAGAAGGAAGCCGAAGTGCGCGAGGCCGCCGAGCGCTGGCTCGCCGGCGGGTAGGATCAATCGCGACTGATGAGGGAGCGATTGACGAGACTGATGAAGGAGCGATTGCGTTTTGTCGACCGAGCAGGGGCTGTTGAAAAACCCTCCCTGCTCGTCCCCGCACTGCCTTGAAA
>WTGD01000032.1 GCA_011523725.1 Nitrospinota bacterium | reverse complement strand
GCTCTCCTCGTCCCAGCCGTTGAAATCCCCGATGCCGCTCACGGAATCCGCGTTCGGCGCCCATACGGCGAAGTGAACGCCCCCCGCCCCGCCCACCGTCATGGGATGCGCACCCATCTGTTCGTACAAGGTGAAATGGGAGCCCTGGTTGAACAGGTAAATGTCGTAATCGGTAATGTAGGAAAGCGCGGGGTAGTGGACGACGCTCATAGGGGCGTCTCCTGCGCCACGGGCGGTTCGTTGCGGCCCCTCAACAGGACCAGCGACTCTCCGGCGAGATCGTAGGACTCGCCCGAGTGGATCCGCCAGGCCCATCCTTTTTCATCGAATTCAGCCGTATCCATCACCACGGTCCATCTCTTCTTTCTGTCTTCTTCGAGGAAAACGAAGGGTATCGCCTCATGGTGCGCGTTCATGAGAACCATGAAAATATCACGATTCCTAGGTCCAAGCCGAGAAAAATGTTCGTCGCCCGGCGCCTCTCTCAGCCTGAAGCCGAAACACTTCATGAAGTGCACATCCCACTCTTCGGCGCTCATTTCATGGCCCAGGTGGTGAAGCCAGACGATCCCGGGTCTGTCGGTCCCGTGCAGGCTTCTTTTCGGGAAAATCTCCATCCGCCGAAACGCCGTCTGGGACCCGGTCCAGCGGATCAGGTGTTTGACGAAAGAGAGCAGATTTCCGTTTTTCTCCGCCAGACTCCAATCCAACCAGGAGGTCTCGTTGTCCTGGCAATAGGCGTTGTTGTTTCCCGACTGCGTGCGGCCGAACTCGTCTCCCGCCTGGAGCATCGGCACGCCCTGGGAGAGGAACAGGCTCGCGAGCAGATTCCTCTTGCGGCGCGCGCGCATGGTCGATACGAAGGGGTCGTCCGTCGGGCCTTCCACCCCGCCGTTCCAGTTATGGTTCTCATCCGCGCCGTCTTCGTTGCCCTCCCCGTTCGCTTCGTTGTGCTTGTGCTGAAAGCTCACCAGATCCTCGAGCGTGAGCCCGTCGTGACAGGCGATGAAATTGAGGCCGGCCTGAGGCGTGCGTTTCCCCGTCTCGAAAATATCGCTGCTCCCCGTCAGGCGCGTGGCGAACTCCGCCGCCTGGTTGAAGTCCGCGCGCCAGAACCGGCGCGCCGCGTCGCGGTACGCCCCGTTCCACTCCGCCCAGCCCTCGGGGAAATTCCCGAGTTGATAGCCCTCCTCGCCCAGATCCCAGGGTTCGGCGATGAGCTTGCGCTTCGAGAGCACCGGGTCGTCCGCGACCGCCCTGAAAAACGCAGATTCGGGGTCGAAGCCTCTCCCGGTCCGCGCGAGGGAGGGTGCGAGGTCGAACCGGAAGCCGTCGACGTGGAACTCTTCCACCCAGCAGCGAAGGCTGTCCGTGATGAGGCGCAGGACGGCCGGATGCGAGGCGTTCAACGAGTTGCCGCAACCCGTGGTGTCGAGGTAGCGGCTCTCGTCCCTGGGGTCCACGCGGTAATAGGCCCTGTTGTCGAGCCCGCGAAAAGAGAGATGCGGGCCCCTGGCCCCCCCCTCCCCGGTGTGGTTGTAGACCACGTCGAGAATCACCTCGATCCCCGCGCGGTGATAGGCCTTCACCATCTCCTTGAACTCATCGACCTGCCCGCCCCCCGCCCCGCGGCTGGAAAAACGCGCATCGGGCGCGAAAAAGCCTATCGTCGCGTACCCCCAATAATTGGAAAGCCCGAGTTTTTGGAGACGCTGGTCGGATACCCGGTGGTGAACGGGCAGAAGCTCGATGGCCGTCACGCCAAGGTCCTTGATGTATTCGACCACGGCCGGGTGGGCCAGGCCCGAGTAGGTGCCCCGGAGCTCTTCGGGCACGTCGGGGTGCTGCATGGTGAAGCCTTTTACGTGCAGCTCGTAGACG
This sequence comes from Nitrospinota bacterium, assembly GCA_011523725.1. Classification (GTDB taxonomy): domain Bacteria; phylum UBA8248; class UBA8248; order UBA8248; family UBA8248; genus Bin107. Next base: position 13,930 of record WTGD01000032.1, on the reverse strand, counting down.
ACGGTCTCGGACCAGGGCGTCCCAGGCGGGGAGACGTCCTCCCAGTCGAAGGAAGAATCCACGAGCACGCTCTTGGGCGCCGCATGGGCGTTGTCTCTTGCATCAGAGTGGTGAATGTCGCCGCCGCTGTAGCCGTACATCTCCTCGCACCAGTGAACGTCGCCCGCAATCGCCCTCGCATACGGGTCCAGCAGCACCTTGTAACCGTTGAAGCGATGTCCCTGCGCGGGCGCATAGGGGCCGTGGACGCGGAACCCGTAGGGCCGGCCCGCTTCGAGGTCTTCCACCTCCGCGCGCCAGACGTCGCCCTCCCGATCGAGGGGAACCCGCTGCGTTTCATTCCTGTGGTCATGCGGGTCGAACAGGCATAGCTCGACCCCCTCCGCGTTCTCGGAGAAAAGAGAAAACCGCACGCCCCCGTCTATCCACTCGGCGCCCAGGCGCCCTTCCGGCTGATTCATCTTTCCCCTACCTGGAAAGTTTCATCCCCTGCGACGAACAAAACCGCGAGCCGTCAAACGCATCCACGATGCAATCAAGCATCATACCCGATTTTTGTTGTGGTTTTATTACACGGGTACTGGAAAACCAAACCTGAATCTCCCGCCGTCTGTTTCCAGGCTTTCGCATCATGCGGCTCCGTTTCACCTTTTTCCGGAAAAGGCTGTAGAATCGCCGCGTTCATCGCAAGGCCGAAAGGTCGAATCCACGCCGAAGGGAGAGCGCTTTGAAAATTATCGACATCCGCGAGACGGTGGTTCCCATTCAATCGGACTTGAGAAACGCGTTCATCGATTTTTCCCTGATGACGGTGAGCGTCGCCGCCATCCTCACCGACGTCGTGCGCGACGGAAAACGCGTCGTCGGCTTCGGCTTCAACTCGAACGGACGCTACGCCCAGCAGGGGCTTTTGCGCGAGCGCTTCATCCCCAGGCTCCGGGAGGCGCAACCCGAATCGCTCTTGAACGAGGCGGGGTCGAACTTCGACCCGTCCAAAATCTGGGACTCCATGATGAAGAACGAAAAGCCCGGCGGGCACGGCGACCGCTCAGTCGCCGTGGGCATCATCGACATGGCCGTGTGGGACATGGTGGCCAAAATCGAGGAAAAACCGCTCTACCGCCACCTGGCGGACGCCTATCGCGGCGGAGAGTGCGACGAGAAGGTATCCGTCTACGCCGCCGGGGGCTACTACTATCCGGGCAAGGACCTGAAAGCGCTCCAGAACGAGATGAGGAGCTATCTGGAGCGCGGCTACACCACCGTCAAGATGAAGATAGGCGGTGAGGCGCTCGATGGCGACCGAAGGAGAATCGAGGCGGTGCTCGAAGTCGTGGGCGAGGGGCGCAACCTCGCGGTGGACGCCAACGGGAAATTCGATCTCGAAACCGCCATCGCCTATGCCGAGGCGCTCGCGCCCTACGATCTGCATTGGTACGAAGAGGCGGGCGACCCGCTCGACTACGCGCTCCAGGCCGAACTCGCCAACCACTACGACAATCCCATGGCGACGGGGGAGAACCTCTTCTCCACCCAGGACGCGAGAAACCTGATCCGCTACGGGGGGATGCGCCCGGGCGTGGACATCCTGCAGTTCGACTGCGCGCTGAGCTACGGCCTGGTGGAATACCTGAGAACGCTCGATATGGCGGCGGCGCACGGCTGGTCGGCCCGCTCGTTCATCCCCCACGGCGGACACCAGCTCTCGCTCAACATCGCGGGCGGCTTAGGTCTCGGGGGCAGCGAGTCCTACCCCGACGTGTTCAAGCCCTTCAACGGCTTCGCCGACAGCGTGGCGGTGGAAGACGGCTACGTCGGCTTTCCCGACCTGCCCGGTCTCGGCATCGAGGACAAGGCGGCGCTCAAGGACGTGCTGAGGGATCTGTCCGAAACCTAGACGAACCCGGGCATCACCTCTTCACGACACCTGAAGCGCGACCCGGTGCATCGTGTTGTTGAGGTACCCCTTCGGGTTCCAGTCGATGGCGTGGGGCTGCATCACCCCCGCACTGTCTGTCGCCCGCGCCCAGACCTCGTAGTACCCGGCTTCCGGGAATCTGATATCGGCGCGGAAGTTTTGCCATGCGCCGTTGTTCACGGGAGCGTTCAGCGCAGCCGGTTTCCAGGTCGCGCCGAAATCATAGGAGAGGTCGACCGAGGCGACCGTCCGGTCTCCCGACCAGGCATGACCGCGCACTTGGGCGGCGCGTCCTACAGCCGCCCCGTTCGCGGGGTGGGTGATCAGCGATTTGACGGGCATCCGCTCGATGATGACGAAATCCTTCTCCTCGACCTTCTCGCCCGGTTCGATCTTGTACCGCGGCACGCGGTAGGAGGTCCCCGTCATCCTGGGGCCGTCGTGCACGACGTCTCGGAGGTAGATGCGCCGGAGCCATTTCTGCGAGCAAGACCCCGGCCAGCCGGGAACGACGAGCCGAAGCGGCGCCCCGTTCATCGGATGAATGGGGCCGCCATTCTGGCCAAAGGCGATGAGCACACCCTCCGTCATCGCCTTGGCGATCGGCACGCCGCGCGAGATGGGCAGCTTGCCCGGCTTCCCGGAGAGGTCCCCGTCAGCGCCGACGTGGGCGGTGTAGACGACGCCGGGCCGCACGCCGGCCGCCGCCAGCACGTCCTTGAGCCGCACGCCCGTCCATTTTGAGCAGGCGACTGCCCCGTGGGTCCACTGGGCGCCTTTTACCGGCGGCTTGAAGAAGGCCCGTCCGTTACCCCCGCATTCGATGACGAGGGCCATCGTGACGACTTCGAACCTCGAGCGAAGCTCGGCGATCGACAAGGTCATGGGGCGCTCCACGAGACCATCGACGGTGAGGGTCCAGGCGTCCGCTGACGCTTCGGCGGGCGGGACGCCGTTGTTGCGAATGAAGTGGCGGGATGTCGGGGTGATCGAGTCGTCGAGCAGATGCGGCGGCGTTTCGGCGTTGAGCGGCCGCTCGTTCAGCAGCGTGAGGCCGTCTTTGCCGACAAGCGCCTTCTCGTCGGCGAAAGCCGCCGGAATGAGACCCGCCGGCATGTTGCGGTGAAACGGAATCGCCGCGCCCACCATCGCCGCCATGGCGGCAAGTCCGGCGCCCCGCAGAAAGCCGCGCCTATCGACATGCGACTTCCGTCCGAAAAAGGCGCGATCCGCCGCCACCGGGTCCTCGGCGAAGAATTCGTGTAAATCCCGGGGCTCAGAGAACGAGGATTTGTCTCTAGGCACAATGTTCTCCCATTACCAAAATCTTTTGAGAGAAAATCTTCGCGCATTCTAAACGAACTCGGGCATCACCTCTTTGGCGAAGCGCTCGAGCGTCCGCAGCACGAGTTCCTGCGGCATCCCCGGCCACTGGACCCGGAACGCCATGTGGTCCACGCCCAGCTCGTCGCGGTGGCGCCTGATGTCCTCGGCCACGTCCTTCGCCGAGCCGATCAGGAACCTGTCGGAGCGAAGCTCATCGAGCGGCATCCGCAGCGTGTCGCTGCTCGGCAGCGCCTCGCTCTGGCCCCACTTCACGTAGACGTCGTATTTCACCGCCAGATAGTCCGCGCACTCGCGAAAGGCGCTCTCCCTGTCCTTGCCGATGAACATCTCCTTGATGACGGGCGTCGCCTCGGGCGCGCCCTTGCCCGCGGCCTCGCGCTCGGCGTGAAACATCTCCATCTGGCGCTTGAGCGTGTCGAAGCGCGCATGGGGGTTCAGGAACCATGCCTCTCCCATCCTGGCCGCGCGCTTCACGGCGCCGTCGCCATTCGCCGCTATCCAGATGGGCGGCCTCGGCCGCTGGATGGGCCGCATGGTGAGCTTCACGTCTTCGAGCTTGACGACCTCGCCCGCATAGTCGAGCGTCCCCTCCTCCAATAGGCGGGTGACGGCTTCGAGTTTTTCCTCAAACGCCTTCACGCGGTAAGGTTTCGTGAGGCCGAACGCGCGGTATTCGGGTTCGCGGTAACCGAGTCCCACACCGAGGACGAAACGGCCCTTCGTCATGGCGTCGAGCGTGGCGACCTGCTCGGCCACGTCCACCGGGTTGTGAAGCGCGAGCAGCAGGATGCCCGTGCCGACCGTCATGTCGCCGGCGTGGGCCGCCACCTGGGCGACGCTCGGCCAGGTCTGCATCATCCACACGCCCTCAGTGAGGTAGTGCTGGCCGCACCAAACACTGTGAAAGCCCAAATCTCTAATCAGGCGCACCTGCTCGAGATGCTCCTCCCAGCGCTCTGCGGGGTCGTCCCCCAAAGCGTGCTGATTCATGACGAACATGCCGAATTTCATGTCATCCTCTCGTTTTGTCTTGTCAGTCCTTCGTTCCGAAATCTTCGGCCAGGGCGATGACTTTTTCCGCCGCCTCGACCACGGGATAGTCGATCATGCGCCCGCCGACGGAGACGCTCGCCTCCCCGCGCGCCGTCGCCTCTTCAAAAGCCACGACCACCTCGCGCGCCTTTTCGACTTCTTCTTTCGTCGGCGTGAACGCGTGGTTCACGACTTCCACCTGCTTGGGGTGGATGCAGAACTTGCCGAACATGCCGAGTATCCGGCACCGCACGGCGCTCGCGGCGAGGCCTTCCTGATCGTCCAGGGCGATCCAGACCGTGTCGAGCGGTTTCTCCAGGCCGGCGCTTCGTGAGGCCACCGCGATACGCGAGCGCGGGTAGTCGAAAGTGAACTCATCGCGCGGCCATTCGACGTCCAGATCGTTGGTGTAGTCCCCCGCCCCGAAGGCGAGCTGGAACCGCCGCTCCCCCGTATCGGCGGAGGCGACCGCGAAGGCGTCCTCCACGCCCCGGGCGTTCTCGAGGATGGCGAGCAGGTGAATGCTTCCCGCCTCACAGCCCGCCGCTCTCTCCGCATCGCGGATCAGCCTATCGGCCGCCAGCACCTGGCCGGGGTTCTCCGCCTTGGGCAGCACGATTCCCCGGAGCGCAGACCCCACGACGGCCACGATGTCCTCCGCCCCGCAGGCGATAGAAAAGCCCGTCACGTCATCCAGCGGATTCACGCGCACGAAGACGTCCGCGCCGTCCTCTTCGGCTATCGTCGTAACCGCCGCCCCGAGTGCTGCGCGCGTCGAGTCCTTCTCGTCGGCGGGCACGGCGTCTTCCAGGTCCAGGACGACGGCGTCGGCCCCGGCCTTGCCCACCTTTGCGAGCATTCTCTCCCTGTTACCGGGAGCGAAGAGAATCGTCCGGTAGAGTTTCATGAAAATCTCCTTCTCGTTCATAGTCTCAGATGATGTGCTTTTACCTTTGATGACGGCGCTTGCCAAGCCGGGGAGGCTTTCGCGGAAAACGTCCCGGCACGTAACGAAAGTTGACAGCGCTTCGGGATGAACGCCCGCCTCCGTTTCGGCCCCGCGCCATCTGGAATATAATCGCCCGAAACCAACGAAAATTTTTTCTGGAGCGCACTCATGAATCCCGACGAACTGCTGCACCGCCCCATTACGGAACTGGCCGCCCTCATCCGGGCAGGCGAAGCGAAGCCAAGCGAAGTGCTTGAAAGTCATATCGCCAGAATCGAGAAGCTGGACTCGACCATCAACGCCTTCACGAGAACCACCTTCGACCTCGCCAGGGAACAGGCGGGCCAACTCGATCAAGAACTCGCTGAAGGGAACTACCGGGGGCCGCTCCACGGGATACCCGTCGCGCTCAAGGACCTGTTCGACCTCGAAGGCCACCCCACCACGGCGGGCAGCCGGATTCTGGGGAAAACCGCGGCGGGCGAGACGGCGGAATGCGTACGCAGGCTCGTGGAAGCCGGGGCGGTGATCATCGGCAAGACGAATCTGCAGGAATTTGCGCGCGGCGGCACCGGGGCGAACAGCGCGTTCGGCCCGGCGCGAAACCCCTGGAGCCTTGAACACACGCCGGGGGGAAGCAGCAGCGGCTCGGCCGCCTGCGTGGCGGCGGGGATGGCGGCGGCCGCGCTCGGCTCCGACACCGGCGGCTCGGTGCGCCTGCCCGCCTCGTTCTGCAATCTGGTGGGCATCCGCTCCACCTACGGCCGGGTGAGCAGGGCGGGGGCCGTGCCGCTGGGACTCAGCTTCGACAACGTAGGCCCCCTCGCCCGCACGGTGGAGGACGCCGCCCTGCTCTTACAGGCCATCGCAGGTCCCGACCCCAAAGACCCAACGACGGGAACCGGGCCCGCGCCAGATTTCCTGGAATCCCTGAGCGAGGGCATGGGCGGCATGACGCTGGGCGTCCCGACGAACCACTTCTGGCCGGGCGAGGACACGGAAGCCGAGGCCGTCGTCCGCGAGAGCATCGCCCGATTTGAGGTGATGGGCGCGAAGCTCGTGGAAGTGGAAATCCCCTGGGCGCGGCTCGGCCAGGTCGCCTACGCCGCGACCGTGGGGCCGGAGGGCGCGGAATACCACCGCAAATTCCTCGAAAACCACCGCGACGGATACGTCTCGCCCGGTGCGGATTTTTTCGAGTACAGCCTCTTCATTCCGGGCTGGCGGTACGTGCAGGCGCAAAAGGCCCGAACATTCTTCATCCGGCAGGCGGCGGAGGTTTTCAGGCGTGTGGACGCCGTGCTCACGCCCACCGTCGCGGTCGCGCCGCCCACCATCGCGGATTGTTTGGACGGCATGAAGATGTGGCCGATAGTGAGCGACAACACGGCCGCCTTCAGCACCATCGGCAACCCCGTCCTTCAGGTTCCCTGCGGGTTCACGGAAGGGCGCCTGCCCGTCGGGCTACAGATTGCGGGGAGATGGGGGGATGAGGCGCGCCTGTTCCGCATCGGCAAGGCGCTGGAAGACGACAACCCGCTCTGGCGGATGCTTCCGCCCGAGGTCGACGAGCAGCCGCCTCCTCAAGAATTCCCAGAACCACCCACCTCAACGTCACAAGAAACTCGGGAGTCAGAGGCCGCCGCCCACGTTCTCGCCATGGCGAAAACCATGGGCTATGCGATTGATCTGGATAAAATCGCACCCGAGGCGCTCGCCCAGGGCGTCTCGAACATGCTTGCGGGGTTAAAGCAACTGGACGATCTCAACCTCGACGGCTGCGAGCGCGCGGAGACGCTGAACCTGCTGGAGATGGTTTTCGACTCGATTCCGCCTCCGTGATAGGCGCCTAATCCGGCTTGAGCAAGACCTTCAGGCACTCCCCCGTGCCCGTGACCTCGATGCCCGCCTGCACCTGGGAGAGCGGCAGGCGGTGCGTGAAGATGTCGTCAATCGGCAGGTCGGTTCTGAGCAGCATGTCCATCGCCGGTTCGAACTGCACCTGCGGATACGCCCATGAGCCGCAGATGTCCACGTCCTTGTTGCACACCTGGTGGGGCCTGATCTCCACCCCGCCCGGATCGCCGTAGTGCCCGACCTCCACCAGCTTCCCGCCCCGGCGGACGATGTCCAGCCCCTCGGCGAAGGCCGACGGAACGCCCGCCGCCTCGACCACCACGTCGGGCCCCACACCGTCCGTCCAGGAGAGGATCTGCTCTTTTCTCTCTTCGGGCGTGAGCGCCGCCAGGCTCACCGTCTTCGTGGCGCCGAATTTCCTGGAGAACGCGAGTCTCTCCTCCGTCATGTCCACCGCGATGATCTCGCCCGCCCCCATCGTCTTGAGGGCGGCCACCACGAGCAGCCCGATGGGGCCCACGCCCATGACGGCGCACCGCGCGCCCACGCCGAACCCCTCCCCCGCATAGGGGATGCCCGGCGAGAGAGATCGCCCCGCCGCCCTCTGGGCCACGGCCAGGGGCTCGCAGAGCGTGGCCCGCTCCAGCGACAGTCCCTCGGGCAGCTTCAGGACGAAGGAGTTTCCGGGGATGTACATGTATTCCGAATACGCCCCGAAAAGGTGCGGCGCCTCGGCGGAGGTGCGGAATCCGAACACCGTGCGGTTCGGGCACAACTGGGGCCGGTGCGGCACATGAACGCAGAACCAGCATTTGCCGCACGCCTGGCTGCCCGGCGTCACGGTGATGGCGTCGCCCTCCCTGATGGGGCCGCCCACGATCTTCATGTTCGAGTTCGCCAGCGGCCCCATTTTCTCGATGATTCCGCTGAACTCATGCCCCGGAATCACCGGCCACGTCACGTTCAGCTTGCCCCCGTACATGTGCTTGTCCGAACCGCAGACGCCCACGGCGGCCACCCGCATCAACAGGGCGTCGTCCTCAATCTCGGGCATGGGGTATTCGCGCAGGGCGATCTCGCCCGGCTGTAGAATCGTGGCGGCCTGAACGGTGGACATCGAATCCCTCTCCTCGAAATGATGGCTGTGCGCCCAGGAAAAACCGGCGCGAGCCTCTCGGCAAGTTGTGATGAACGCTACTTTAGCGTATCTCTGATTCGCGCCACAACGAACGCAGTGGAAGCGCACCCCGAATCTGTTGAGGAACGTCCATGCCGCTCGAAAAGACGCTCGCCATCTTCGGCTATCCCCTGGGGCATACGCTCTCGCCCGTCATGCACAACGCGGCGGCGCAGGCGCTGGGGCTGCCCTACCGCTTCACGGCCTACGAGGTGCATCCGGATCGCTACGAGGAGGCGGTGCGCGGCGCGGGGGCGATGGGTTTCGCGGGCTTTTGCGTCACCATCCCCCACAAGGTGGCCACTTTCGGGCTGATGGACGAATTGAGCGAGGATGCGAGGATGATTGGCGCGGTGAACATGGTGAGCTCAGAGGAGGGCAGCAGGCTCAAGGGCCACAACACCGACGGCGCGGGCTGGCTCCGCTCCCTGGAAGAGGAAACGGGCGTCTCACCGCAAGGAAAAAGATGCCTGCTTCTCGGCGCGGGCGGGGCCGCGCGGGCCATCGCCATCAAGCTCGCGCAAACTGGCGCCGCGCACGTCGAGATCAGAAACCGCACGGCGGAGAAGGCGGTATCGTTGGCGCAGGAAGTGAAATCCCACTTTCAGGATGTCGAAATCGCCGGAGGCGGCCTGGACGCGCTTGAATCCGCCGCGCAGGGGCGGGATATTATCGTCAACACGACGAGCCTGGGGATGACCGGGGATGCGGCGCGGGAGGCGGCATGCCCCCTGCCCGAGGAGTTCATACCGCCCGAGAGCATCTGCGCGGATGCGGTCTACAACCCGCTCGACACCCCGTTCCTGAAAGCCGCCCGGCGGAGAGGCGCGCGCGCCGTCTCGGGGGTCGGCTGGCTTTTGCACCAGGGCGCCCTGGGCTGGGAGCTTTGGACCGGCACGCAGATGCCGGTCGAGCACGTGCGCGAGAAGATGCTCGAAGCGCTTCGGAACCGATAGTATCCACTTGAGACAAGGAGCCTGAGAAATTCCATGAGTATGCCGCTTGAGGGGATTCGCGTCCTCGATCTTTCCAGAATTCTGGCGGGGCCGTTCTGCACCATGATGCTCGGCGACATGGGGGCGGAGGTCATCAAGGTCGAAAACCCCGTCGGCGGAGACGACACGCGCGGCTGGCCGCCTTTTTACGAAGGGGGAGAGAGCAGCTACTTCCAGTCCGTGAACCGCAACAAGAAAAGCCTCACGCTCGACCTGAAGTCCGGGGAAGGCAAATCGATCCTGACGGCGCTCGTCGAGAAATCGGACGTCCTCATCCAGAACTTCCGGCCCGGCGCCATCGAGCGGCTCGGCTTCGACTGGGATACCTGCCACGCGCTCAACCCCCGGCTCATCTACGCCAGCGTCTCGGGCTACGGCCAGAGCGGCCCCTCCAGGGAGAGGCCCGCCTACGACATTCTCTTACAGGGCGAAGGGGGACTCATGAGCATCACGGGGGCCGAGGGAGGCGGGGGCTTCAAGACGGGCATCGCCATCGCCGATCTCACCACCGCCATGTTCGCGACCCAGGGGATCCTGCTGGCCATCATCGCCCGCGAGAAGACGGGGGAGGGCCAGTACGTCGACACGGCCATCCAGGACGGACAGGCGGCGCTCATGAGCCACGCGGCGGGGAACTTCTTCGCCACAGGCACCCCGCCCGGACGACTGGGGAACCGCCACCCGAGCATCGCGCCCTACCGCGATTTTCCCTGCTCGGACGGGGAACTCATCGTCGCGGCGGCGAACGACTCCCTGTGGCAGCGCTTCGCCCGCGCCATCGGCAGGGCCGATCTGGCGGACGACCCCAAATGGACCACGAACGCGGCGCGCGTCTCGGGGCGCGATGAACTCGAAGCCGAGATCGAGGAAACCATGCGGGTCAAGACCCGCGCGGAGTGGGCTCAAATCGTATCGGATGCAGGGGTTCCCTGCGGGCCGGTGCGGACGATTGAGGAGTTGTGCGCGGACCCGCAGATCCATCACCGCGAGATGGTCGTCGAGATGGAGCACGCGAGAACCGGTGTCCTGAAGGTGATGGGCAACCCCATGAAGCTCTCGGACACGCCCGGCGAACTCCGCCTGCCCCCTCCCCTGCTCGGCGAGCATACCGAGGAAATCCTCACAGGCCTCCTCGACAAGTCGGACGGGGAAATCGCCGCGCTCAAGGAAAAGGGCGTCGCGTAGCGTTCATGGGGAGCCAAGCCTTGTCAGAGGCGGCCCCCGCCGATAGGATGCGGGAGAAATCGCGGACTTGACTCGATAAAAACGGAGAAACGTCCTGAGAACGGTCACGTATTCATTCAACTTCACCTTGCCCATCACGAACTGGTGCGTGAACCACTGCGGCTATTGCAGCTTCCGCAGCAGCTTTCCCCTCCTACTCTCCATGGAGGAGTGCGAGCGGCTCGCGAGGCAGGCCCATGCGCAGGGCGTGGTCGAGGCTCTCGTCATGACGGGCGAGGGAATCGACCGGCACAAGGGCCTTAAACATCAGTTGAAAGAATGGGGGCATGACTCCTACGCCGCCTATACGGCGGCGGTATGCAAGATGTGCCTCGACATCGGCCTGCTGCCCCACGCCAACATCGGCACGCTGGAGGAATGGGAATACGAGATTCTCAAGCCCTACAACGTCTCGATGGGCATGATGATGGAGACCGTTAGCGCAGAAGCCACGCGAATCGCCCACCGGACGGCGCCGACGAAATCGCCCGAGATCAGGCTCGCCTCCCTGGAGGCGGCGGGCAAGCTCGGAATCGCGTTCACGACGGGCATCCTGATCGGCATCGGGGAATCACCTGAGGAGCGCGTCGAGACGCTGGAAGCCATCGCAGACGTGCACGGCCGCTACGGGCATATTCAGGAGATTATCTTACAACCCCTGAACCCCCAGCCCCTGACGCCGATGGCGAAGTGGACCCGGCCGCCGGATGAGGATATTGCGGTCCTTATTCCCGAAGTGCAAAGGCTCATGCCGGACGTGCACATCCAGGTTCCGCCGAACCTGGTGGACGATCTGCTCGGCCTCATCATGGCGGGGGCGGACGACATCGGGGGCATCGCGCCAGAACCCGATCACATCAATCCGAACCGCGGCTGGCCCAAACTGGGGAATCTGGATCAGTCCCTTCATCAGGAAGACATCGCGCTGCGCCTGCGGATGCCGGTGTACGATGAATTCATCGAGGCGGGCTGGTGTCCGCCTGAAACCATGCCCGCGCTCCGCCGGATGCTGGAGCGGCGAGAAGCGCAGGAAGCCCTGCCCGTGGAGATCGCATGAGCGCCCTTTTCGCCCATGAAGTTCTCGACGCCTTCGAGGCGGGAGAGGAAATCCCGCGCGACGGCGCCACCGCCCTGCTCGCAGAGCGGGATGCGGGGTTCACCGAGCGTCTTTACGCGACGGCGGACGCGGAGAGGAAGAAGACCGTCGGCGACGAGGTGAGCTACGTCATCAACGCGAACGTGAATTTCACGAACGTATGCTACACGGATTGCAAATACTGCGGCTTCTGGCGGCGTCCGAACGCGCCGGACGCCTACACGCACGACGACGACGTGCTACGCGAGAAATTCGAGCGCGCAAGGGATTTCGGCGTGCGCGAAATCTGCATGCAGGGGGGCTTGAACCCCCAGATATCCATCGACCGCTACGAGGAAGTGCTCCGTCTCGCATGCGAAGTCATTCCCGGCGTGCACATGCACGCCTATTCGCCCGCGGAAGTCGACCACATCCAGCGAAAAACCCGTCTGCCGCTCGAAGTGGTGCTCACGCGCCTGAAAGATGCTGGATTAGGCTCCATCCCCGGAACGGCCGCCGAGATTCTGGTGGAGAGAGTGAAGAAGCTCATCAGTCCAGGGAGAATACCCGTCGAAAGGTGGTGCGAGATTATCCGGACCGCCCACGCCGTGGGCATCCCGACGACGTCCACCGTCATGTACGGCCACATCGAGAGCAGCGCCGATCTGGCCGAGCACATGGAAATCCTGAGAAAAATGCAAAAAGACTCGCTCCAAACGGATGGAGAAGGCCGGTTCACGGAGTTCGTTCCCCTGCCCTTCATCCCGTACGACAACAAGATGGGCGAGGAGTTCGGCATCGAGGAGATGGCGGATCTGGAAACCATCCTGAAACTCCACGCCGTCGCCCGGCTTTTCTTCCGGGGGACTATCGCCAACATCCAGGTGGCCTGGCCCAAGATCGGTATCGACGCCGCGCAGAAGGCGCTCTCCCTCGGGGTGAACGACCTGGGCGGAACACTAATCGAGGAGAACATCTCCAGAGAGTCGGGCTCGGAATACGGGCAAAGCCTGAGCCCCAGACAGTTCAACGACGCCATCCTCGGAGCGGGGCGCATCCCCGTTCAGCGCACGACCACCTACGACATCATCCGTGAAGACGACCCGAGATACCGCTCTCCCCGCGCGGATGACGAGGCGCTGCTCGGCGCAGGCTTCTCGGGCGGCAAAAAGGCGGACGGCTTCATCCCGGAAAACCACCTGGGCGTCCCGAGTGCCGAGCGCCCCCGCTAACCGGCCGGAGAAAGAACCCTTGAACGAACTTCACCACCATTCCTTCAAAGATATGATGAACGACGTGGTGGACGCGGGCAGTTGCTGCGAGTGCGGAAGCTGCGTCCTCGTCTGCCCGCACAACGTCATCGAATACATCGACGCCAAGCCCAAGCAGACGGCCAAGGCGAAGGCCGACTTCGATTTCTGCGGCATCAGTGTGGGGGTGGGCTGCGACGTTTGCGCGTCGGTGTGTCCGAGGCTCTGGCCGAGGGAGATTCACCTGAAAGACGCCACTTTCGGTGAGACGAGAAGCGAGACGTACGAGGGCATCTTCGGCGCCTACCAGCACATCTTCATGGCGAGGACGAAGCGCGACGACGTGATGGAGCGCGCCCAGGACGGCGGCATCGTCACGGCGCTGCTCGCATGGGCGCTCGAGGCCGGGGTCATCGACGGGGCGGTGGTCTCCGCCGTCGGGGAGGACGACCCGCCGTGCGACCCCAGCCCCAAGGTCGCCACGACGTATGAGGAGATTCGCGCGAGCGCGGGCAGCTGGTACACCTATTGCCCGAACAATCTGGCGCTCGAAGAGGTGAAGAAAAGAGATCTCAAGAAAGTCGGCTTCGTGGGCGTTCCCTGCCAGGTCACGCCCGTGCGGAAGATGGAGCTCATCGACCCCTCTTTTCTGGTCTCCCACAAGAAAAGACCCCAGCACATCGAGAAACAGCGCGGCTTCCTGAGAGGCTTCTCCGAGCGCGTGGCATTCCAGATTGGCCTGTTCTGCACGGAGGTCTTCACCTTCGACCTCATGACGGAGAAAATCGAAAAGGACCTCGGCATCCCCCTCACGGATGTGGCGAAATTCAACGTGAAGGGCGAGGTGCTCGTGCACAAGAAAGACGGGGAACTCGTCACCTTCTCGCTCCAGGAGGCGATGGAGAACTACCAGCGCCCCGAGTGCCAGCATTGCGCGGATTTTTCCGCCGAACTCGCGGACATCGCCTGCGGCGGCGTGGGCACGCGGGGCTGGACCATCGTGGTCCTGCGGACCGAGAAGGGCAAGGATATCTGGAAAGAATTCGAAAAAGAGGGCCTCGTGGAGACTCAGCCGATACAGGAGAACCGGCGGGCCTGGAACATCC
>WTGD01000027.1 GCA_011523725.1 Nitrospinota bacterium | reverse complement strand
GTCATTCCGGCGAAAGCCGGAATCCATTTTACGCCTTTTGCCTTTCGTCAGGGTTCCTACGCATCGGCGGGGAAGGGAAAGCCGCCGTTTATTCATCCGCATCCGCAAATGGATTCCGGCTTTCGCCGGAATGACGAACAAAATCAAATTCGTCGTGGATCCCGAGAAGTCGGTTCTGACCGAAGAGGGAAGGACAGCCGCCAACCGTAGGGACAGGTCGCGACCTGTCCCTACAAAACCTGCAATCCTCTTTCATTGGGCTTTTTCAACAGCCCTTCAGGGGGGTATCCGTACTACTCGGATGGGGCCGCTTTCGGGAAATCATCCCGCCGGAGTTCTCTCAGGAGAGCGCACACCATCCCCGTCGTGGTGAGGATGGCGCTTGCCAGGGCGAAATCGAGCAAGTCGTAACCGGCGTATACCTCATACATCAGAATCCACATGGCGGCTCCAACCGATGGGCCCGGAAGCCCGGGGCATGGTTTTCACGCCATGCCCCGGGGCGGCGGGATGTCTAGTAAGTCTGGGGTTGGTTCTTCGAACCGTGGTCCTCGAACATCTGTTTGTGGAACCTGGATCCCCGGCCCGGGCGTTTGCGGGCGATTTTCGACAGCTGCTTCTGCTGGTCGTCGCTCAGGACGGATTTCCCCTCCTGAATCGCCTTGAGGCGCGCGATCCGCAAGTCCACCCGCATTTTCGAGATATCGCGGATTTTCTTCTCCGCGTCGGCGAGGTCGAGCTTTTCGGCGTCGAGCGCGCGCTTGAGGTCGATTCCGCGGGTCTTGATTTCAGCGCGTTCCTTCACCGCCTTCTTGGAAAACGCGTCCCGGATGTCCTTCAGGCGCTTCACCTGATCGTCGGTGAGCTTGAGCTCTTCGTGGTTCCTGAGCGCGATGGAAACCAGCGGACGCGCCGAGAAAGGCAGCGGGCCGCGCATTCCGCGGCGTCCCCGGTGGCGGGGTCCCATGAAGTGCGCGCCTTCCATCATCTTTTCCATTTGTTCGATCATTTGCGGGAAATTCTGCGCGATGTGCGGACCGTGCGGACCCGACTGGGCCTGGGCCGCGCCGACGAGCCCGAGGCTCAGCGCGGCGGCGACGACGGCTGTCGAAAGGGTGCGGTGTATACGGCGTTTCATTTTTTGTTTCCTCCGGTGTGGCGTTCGTGTTTCATTTGTGGCGGCGCTGCATCTGCTGCGTCTTGCTACTTCCTCGACTGACCGGCCGGGTCGTCTGGGCGGTGCTTTCTGTACTTCCTCCATCTGCGTTTGCGCCTTTCCTCGAACTTCTTGACCATTTCGTCGAAAGACGTTTTCTGCGCATCGTCCAGGAAAGAGCGCACGTCCCTGCGTATTTCCTGCATGATGGAGTTGATCTGCGGTCTCATGCTGCGCCTGATCTCGCGGATTCGCTCATAGTGGCGCCCGAGCGCGCGGTCCACGTTCGCCTGTTGCGCGGCGTTCAGGTTCAAATCCCGCTCCAGCCGGCGCATGAAGCGTCTCTCGCCTCTGGAGCGGCGCCTTTCGCTTCCGGCGCTTCCGGCGCTTTTGGCGCGGAAGGAGCGGGTCCTGGACGCCGCAGGAGTTGCGGATTCGATGCGGGACGGCTGGACGCGGGAGGTGTATTCCACCTGAAACTTGTATTCCGCGTACTTGTGTCCGCCGACGTAGCCGGTGCCCGCGCCCGCCAGGAACACGATCAACAGCACCGCCGACGCCTTCATGAATTCTTTCGTGAACCAGTTTTTCATCGTCTCTGTCTCACACCCTAACGCTCTGACGGGCTATAGGCGACGAATTGAAGCAGATCATCGCCCCTCTGCGCTTCCAGTGCGCTGTCAACCATCACGATGTTGGGGTTCAGGGGATTTCTGTCCGTATGTTGCGCCAGATACGTCTGGCGTTCCAGGATGCGCGCCTGCCGCCTCTCGACGCCCTGGCTCCAGAAAAGGCTCGCAACGATGAGCAGGACGCCCAGGGCGGCGGCGGCGAACCTCGGCCCCGAAGCGGCCAGTGCCGAGATGAAGGAGAAGGCGCCGTTTGATTGCGCCTCGTGGGCGGCGAGCTGGGGGCGCAGCTTCTCCCAGAGTTTATCGTCCGGCTCCGGCGCATCCTCGCGCGCGGCCTCGAACAGCGCCTTGAGTTCCGCGGCCGTCTCGTCTTCGGGCCGGGGGGCGTCCCAGTCCTGCGCGCCTCGATGTCTGCGAAGTATGTTTTCCCACCAGCGCATCACTTCTCTCCCTTGACGCTCTCGGCGGCGCGCAGAATGTTCGCGCGCGCGCGGTTGAGCCTCGAGCGCACCGTGCCGGGCCTGATCTGGAGCACTTCGCCTATCTCATCGTAACTCATTTTCTCGATTTCGCGCATCACCAGAATCCGGCGATGCTTTTCCGGCAATTGCGACAGGAGTTCCTGCAGTTCCTCGCTCGCGCGCCTCTCCTGTATCTCCCGCAACGCATCCTGGTCTTCTGCGTCTTCGGGCGCCGGTTCATCGGCGATTTTCTCTTCGCTCAGTTCCACCGGCAGCGGCCCGCCGCGCTTCAGGTAATCGCGGCAATGATTGACCGCGATGCGGTAGACCCAGGTGGAGAACCTGGCGTCTCCCCGGAACCCGGGCAGGGCGAGGTACGCCTTGATGAATATCTCCTGAAC
>WTGD01000294.1 GCA_011523725.1 Nitrospinota bacterium | reverse complement strand
CTCTTATAGGTTTGCGGGATTATCTTAAGGCGCTTTTTCGATACGGATACTTTTTCTGGAAATTCCAGAGGCGGTCATGATGCGGGCGACGAGAAGATATTATGGCGGATATGGCTTTTTCGGCTTTATCCCCGTCCGTCCGCGCGCCGTGATGTAGAAAACAGACGGCGGCGGGCGGACAGCCCGGCGCCACGGTCAATCGGGAAACATTCGCCGTGGGACAGCCTCACGGCGATTTTTTTTGACGGTTTTGCTGAAAATTTCGAGAGGAAAAGGAGATTTACCTTGATTATCGTGATGAAACAGGGCGCGACGGATGAGGAAATTCAAAACGCCATCAACAGGATCAACGAACTCGGCTACAAGGAGCACGTCATCAAAGGTGTGGAGCGAACGGTGATCGGGGCCATCGGGGATGAACGGGGGAAATACATGTTGGAATCACTTGTTTCGTTGAATGGAGTGGAAAAGGCGATGCCGATTCTCAAGCCCTTCAAGCTCGCGAGCGCGGAGGGGAGGCCCGAGCGCAGCAAGTTGCCGATGGGCGAGGGGGTGGAGATCGGCGGTGAGCAACTCATCATCGTCGGCGGGCCGTGCTCCGTCGAGAGCAGGGAGCAGATCATGGAGTCCGCCGATGTGGTCAAAGCCGGCGGCGGCCACGTCCTGAGGGGCGGCGCCTACAAGCCGCGCACCTCGCCGTACAGCTTCCAGGGCATGGCGGAAGAAGGCCTCAAACTCCTCGCCGAGGCGCGCGAGAAGACGGGGCTACCCATCCAGACGGAGGTGATGGATTCCGAAGACATCGATGTGTGCTGTGAGTACGCGGACGTGCTGCAGATCGGCGCGCGCAACGTGCAGAACTTCTCGTTGCTCAAGAAAGTCGGCATGACGAACAAGACGATATTCCTGAAGCGCGGCATGTCCACGACGATTGAGGAATTCCTGATGTCGGCCGAATACATCATGAGCCAGGGGAACCCGAACGTCGTGCTGTGCGAGCGGGGGATACGCACCTTCGAAACGGCCACGCGCAACACGCTGGACATCACCGCCGTTCCCGTGCTCAAGGACATGACGCATTTGCCGGTCGTGGTGGATCCGAGCCATGCGGCAGGCGCCTGGAAATACGTCGCGCCCCTGGCGAAAGCGGCGGTGGCCGTCGGGGCGGACGGCCTGATGCTCGAGATGCACCCCGAACCGGAAAAGGCGATGAGCGACGGCCCGCAGTCGCTCAAACCCGGTAAATTCGTCTCCCTGATCGAGGAGCTCAAGGTTTTCGCAGAGGCCGTCGGAAGAACGCTGTAGGATGTCCGTTCTTTTCGTGTTCGTGGACGGCCTGGGAATCGCCCCGCAGGGGCCGGGCAACCCGCTCACCCGCGTGAAGGAGCCTCCGCTGGGGCTTTTGTGCGGAAACGAGGCGCCGGGTTTCCGCCTCATCGAGGCGGACGCCTGCCTCGGCGTTGAGGGTATCCCCCAGAGCGCGACGGGAGGCACGGCCTTGTTCACGGGCGTGAACGCGCCCAAGGCGGTGGGCAGGCACGTCCAAGCCCTGCCGAATACGCAGTTGCGCCGCATCATCGCCCGGAACGGACTCTTGCGGCGCGCCCGCGAGCGGGGCGTCGCCGTCGGGTTCGCCAACACGTATACGCCTCGTTTCTTCATGCGCGGCCGCAACCGCATCCGCTCGGTGACCACGGTGATGGCCGAGAGCGCGGGCCTTCGCCTGAACCGGCTCGAGGACCTCGTCGAGGGGAGGGCCGTTTACCGCGACTATACGAACGCGATCATCGCCGAGCAGGGTCATGACGTGGCGAGGATCGACCCCGAGGAGGCGGGCGGGCGCCTCGGAAAACTGGCGCGCGCGAAGGATTTGCTGGTCTATGAGTTTTTTCAGACCGATCACGTCGGGCACCGCGGAACCGCGGAGGAGGCCTTTAGGGTTCTGGCGGATCTGAACCGCTTCCTGCAGGCCGCACTCCGGCATATCGACCCCGACGTGGATACGTTTATTCTCAGCAGCGATCACGGGAACGTGGAGGACATGGAAACCTCCGCGCACACGAAAAACCCCGTTCCCATACTGCTCTACGGCAAAGGCGCGGGCGCTTTGCTCGCGGGCGTTTCGCGTCCGAACATATGCCACGTAACGCCCCTGGTTCTCTCCATCATCCCATAAAGATTGTTTGATGCGTTGTTGAAGCACTGCATTCTGGCGGAAAAAGGCGGTTCTCATCTCTCAAACATTGACTTTCGACCCGGTTATGAAATAGACTAAATTCCTACAATTCGGGTCGTTCTGGTTGAATTTTGGCGAAATGAGGCTCGCGATGGAAGATCTCGACCCGACACTGATGGCGCGAATCGAAAAAGAGGGTGTAGGGCCTTTCCTGCGTCATTTGCGTGAGGAAAAGGAAGTCTCTCTGCGCTCGCTATCCGAGCACACGCGAATCCGCACATATTATCTGGAAAGTATCGAAAGGGGTGATTTCGATAAACTGCCGACGGGCCCGGTCGGTCTGGGCTTCGTTCGCGCTTTTGCGGATGCGGTCGGTGCGGACAGCAAGGCCGTCGCCGCGAGCTATAAGCGCGAAACGGCAGGCGGAATTCAGTTGGAGGAGTATGGGCTGGAATCCGAGACCCGGATATTGTTC
>WTGD01000151.1 GCA_011523725.1 Nitrospinota bacterium | reverse complement strand
CCGTATCATATAGTGTTGGCTATCCCCCCCCTTGCGCGCCCGTGCGAGTCGTTGCATAACGGATTCTCGCAAGCCTTCCTCCACTATCACCTGAAAGGAGGCCGAGGTGGACTTCGACCTCACCGACGCTCAACGGGAAATCCGGCAAAAAGCCCGCGAGATCGCGGAGAGCAAGATAGCGCCCAAGGCGGCGCATTGGGACGAGACCGAGGAATATCCTTGGGAGAACGCGCAGATTCTGGCCGAGGCCGGCTTTATGGGCATGAACATCCCCGAGGAATACGGGGGCCCCGAGCGCCCGCTCATCGAGGCCGTTTTGGTGGTCGAGGAGATGGCCAAGGTCTGCGGCATCACGGGACGCATCGTGGTGGACTCCAACATGGGCGTGGTGGGTGCGATCATCAAATACGGCACCGAGGAGCAGAAGAGAAAGTATCTGCCCATGGTGTTGAGCGGCGATAAACCCGCCATCGTCATCACCGAACCCGAGGCGGGGAGCGCCGCCACTGACATGACGACGCGGGCCGTGCTCGACGGCGATGAATATATCCTGAACGGCAAGAAGAAATGGATCACCGGCGCAGGGGTCTCCCACATCAACCTCGTATTCGCCCGCGTGGTGCATGGTGGAGACGAGCAGGGAATCGGCGCCCTGATCGTGGAGCTGGGGGCGGAGGGCTTCCGCATCGGGGAGCGCGCCTTCATGATGGGCTTGCGGGGAATCCCCGAGAGTGAGGAGATTTTCGAGAACTGCCGTGTGCCCCGGGAAAACCTGGTGACGGTGGGTTTCGGCCGCCTGATGGCCGCCTACAACGCGCAGCGCGTGGGTGCCGGCACGGTGGCCCTGGGCCTCGCCGAGGGCGCCTTCGCCCAGGCGGTGGAATACGCGAAAAAACGCCACCAGTTCGGCCGCCCGATATCGGAGTTCCAGGGGCTTCAGTGGATTCTGGCGGACGGACGCATACAACTCGACGCCGCCCGGCTGCTGCTCCACCGGGCGGCGGTGCAGGAAGACCCGAAGACTGGCTTTCCCGACATGCACCTCGCCGCCATCGCCAAGACGTTTTCGGCGGAAGCCTCGATCAAGGTGGCGAACGATGCGCTCCAGATTTTTGGAGCGGCAGGCTATTCGCGCGATCTGCCGATCGAACGCATGGCGCGCGACGTGCGGATGTTCACCATCGGCGGCGGCACCACTCAGGCGCAGCGAAACGTCATCGCCTCGGGTATTTTCGGGAGAAAATTCTCGCAGCGGCGTGGGGAGTGAGAAGACCCCGTTCAAAGGACGGGCGTATCATCAAAGCGGCGCGAGCCCGCTTGGCTCTTCGGGATTAAAATCTTCCCGGAGGAAATAGATAAATCTTGGCCGTATTGCAAAGGAACCGTGATGCCTATCTTTACGCTGCAGGAAGCCCGCGATTTGCTACCGCAAGTCAGGGAAGTGACGCAGCACTACCACGACGTCGTCGAGGAGTTGCGCGAGGAGTTGGAAAGCCCTGAAGGGTCGGATGATATCAAGCGCATCGAGGGACTCATGAACGACGCGGTCGGCGAGTGGGTGAAGGCTGTCAGAGATTTAGGCGTGGAAGTCAAGGGCTTGTGGCTGGCGGATTTCGATTCGGGAGACGGCTATTACTACTGCTGGAAGCTCGGCGAGGACGACATCGAACATTTCCACAGCTATGAAGGGGGATTCGCCGGCCGCCGTCCCATTTCGTTGCTGGAGTAAGGCAAGTTATTCCTGACTTGCGGGGCCACTGCCGGAGATGATGCCGCCTAGCCGTATTGCAGGATCATTCCCGTGAGACCCAGCTCGATGCAGCCGGCCACCTCGATGCAGCGCGAGTTCGCAGGCGGCATAACCACGCCGGTGATGCCCTCCCGGTAGAACCGCTCGAAGGGATAGCGCCGCGCGATGGAGCGGCCTCCTACCAGCCGCATCGCGTGCTGCACCACCTTGGCGCAGACCTCGCATGAGACGTACTTCGACTGCATGACGGTCTTCACCGTGTCCTGGTTCGCCATGCCGTCTCCCTGTTCCTTAACGTGCGACGCCTCGTAGAGCAGCATCCGCGCGGCCCTGAGCTCCGAACTCAGCTCCCCGATGTTGCTCTGGTACATCTCGTTGTGGCTCAGCGGTTCCGGGTTGGGAGGGTACTGCGTCGTCCGCACGTACTCCGTCAGATGATTGAAGGCCCCTTCCGCGATGCCGAGATAGGCGGCGGAAAAACCGAGGTGGAACATGGTGATGTCGATTTTCCCCAGCGCGCCGATGAAGTTCTCACCCCCCAGGATGTCCTCGTCCGGCACGAAGGTGTCCTCGAAGATGATGTCGTCGCTCGCCGTTCCCCGCATCGACATGGTGTCCCACACTACTTCGACGGTTGAACCTCCGTAATCCTTGTGAAGCACGGCGGTCATGATGGCCTCGGCGGCGGTTGTCTTCCCCTCGAGAAACCCGGTGGTGAAGTAGTAATCGGCATGCTCGCCTATCGAGGCCGAAATCTTCCTGCCGCTCAACCGGTAGCCGCCCTCGACGGGTGAGAAGATGGTCTTGAGTGTTACCAGATGCCGGAAGCTCATGCCGCGCTCCGCCGTGACGGAGGAGAAGAGTTTTCCGTTCTCCACGATGTCGGGGAGCACCCGTTTTTTCTGCTCTTCGTTCGCCAGGGCGAAGAAGAGACTCACGCAGGTCTGGTGCATGTTCCAGGTCAGCGCGGTGGAGGCGCACGCCTTACCCAGTTCGGCGAGCGCCATGTTGTAGGTGAGGGAATTCGCGCCCGAACCGCCCCATTCCTCGGGGATGCACAGGGCGTTCAGGCCTGCATCGCTGAGTAGTTTGTAGTTCTCGGTGGGAAAGCGGCCCTCGCGGTCAATCTCGGCCGCCAACACTTCCATTTGTGGCAAGAGGGCTTTTATTTTGTCGATGATTTCCTTGTCGTACTTCAAATCCATCAGCGTTTCGTATGACTCACTCGCCGCGATTGGGGGACCCATCATCTTTCCTCCTGTTCATCGAGGCGAAATACGGCTCGCCTCGACATCAGACGGCATTCCGATTCACGGGTCGAGCGGGAGGACATGCCCGACGCATCTTGTGTTCAATTCATTGTAGATTCCATCTATCGACGTTCTTAGCCATACTACTCCGGCTCGACTTCGGAAGGCGAACG
Source organism: Nitrospinota bacterium (assembly GCA_011523725.1). Classification (GTDB taxonomy): domain Bacteria; phylum UBA8248; class UBA8248; order UBA8248; family UBA8248; genus Bin107. The sequence continues at coordinate 12,688 of WTGD01000151.1, read as the reverse complement.
CGCCGCATGGCGAAAGGCGCACCCCCTCCTCCGAGGGTAGACGGCCATCATATCAGATGCCCCTCCGAGTTTGACATCGCTTCTTTGAGGCATGTAATCTCGCGTGGTTTTTCGTACTTTAACCCATTGTGAAGGTTCGCGCACCCGCCGCGAAACAAGTTTGGCGCGTAATTCTCGGATTTTCGGGAGATTTCCCATGCCTCCCCGTATACTCGTCTCCACCACGCCGTTCGGGGAGATCGACCCCAGGCCCGTCGAGATGCTCGAAAGCGCGGGCGTGGAGTACGTGCGCAACACGCTGGGCAAGCGACCGAACGAAGATGAATTCGCCGAGATGATCCGCGACGGTTTCGACGCCGTCATCGCAGGTCTGGAGCCCTTCAACCCCAGGATACTGGATTTGGCGAAGGGGCTGCGGTTCATCTCCCGCGCCACGGTGGGCCTCGAGACGGTGGACCTGAACGCGGCCAGGGAGAGAAACATCCTGGTTGCGAACACCCCCGGGGCGAACTCGGAAGCCGTGGCGGAACTGACGCTCGGCCACCTGCTCTCGCTCCTGCGGGGCGTGCACCACTCGCACAATGCGCTCCTGCGCGGTGGATGGCTTCAATACATGGGCCGCACGCTCGATGAGATTACCCTGGGCGTCATCGGCGTGGGCCGCATCGGCAAGCAGGTGATACGCCACGTATCGGGTTTCGGGGCGAAAATCATCGCGAACGATATATTACCCGATGCGGAATTCGGCGAGCGCTACGGCGTGGAATGGGCCGAGAAAGAAGAAATCTACCGCCGCGCCGACGCTGTTTCCCTGCACGTTCCCGCCACGCCGAAGACGATCCACATGGTGGGAGAAGACGAGATCGCAATGATGAAGAAAGGCGCTTTTCTCATCAACACGGCGCGCGGCGTTATCGTGGACGATGAAGCGCTTGCGCGCGCGCTGCGTTCGGGCCATCTGGGAGGCGCGGGAATCGACGTTTTCCCCGAAGAGCCCTACCGGGGAGCTCTGGTGGGAGCGCCCAACTGCATCCTCACCGCGCACCTGGGCGCGCGGGCGCGTTCCTCGCGCCTGCAGATGGAACTCGACGCGACGGAAAACGTCCTGTGCTTTCTGGCGGGGGAGCCGGTTCCGGGACTCGTGCCGGATGAGGAATACGAGATGCAACGCATCATCACCGCCGACGCGAACGCCTGAACCGGAACTCATATTCTCCCAAACCTTGGAGTCATTCGATGCCCAGGACACCTGATTATTTCGCGGGAAAAACCATCATCGTCACCGGCGCGGCCAGCGGCATTGGCAAGGAGACCTCGCTCATATTCGGGCGCGAGGGGGCCAATGTCTTCTGCGCGGACCTCGATGAGGAAGGCGCCGCCGAGATTGCCGAGCGCGTTACGGAGAACGGAGGCCGGGGCGTTCACATGAAGGTGGACGTCACCTCGCGCGAGGAGGCGTTCGAGATGACGAGGCGCGCCAGGGAGCGGTTCGGCCGGGTCGATTTTTCGCTCAACTCCGCGGGCGCCGCCCTCAGGCGTTCCGATTTTCTGAATATCGACGACGACCTCTGGGAGCGGACGTTCGACCTGAACGTCAAGGGCGTTTTCTACTGCATGCAGGCCGCGATTCCCGAGATGCTCGAAAACGGCGGGGGCGTCATCGTCAACATCGGGAGCATGGCGCACAAGCGCGGAGGGCCGGGCCACTCGGTGCACTACGCGGCGGCCAAGGGCGCCGTGGTGACGATGAGCATGGGCGTGGGCCGCGAGTACGCGGACAGGGGCATCCGGTGCATGTCCATATCCCCCGGACCCATCGACACGCCGTTTCACGACGTATCCTCAGAGGAACTCAAGGAGTCGATGCGCGCTCAGATACCGATGGGCCGCTTCGGCACGCCGGAGGAAATCGGCGAGCTGGTTTTGTTCATGTGTTCGGATGCGTGCGCCTTCATGACGGCGGATACCGTGTACGTGAACGGCGGCGGGGGCTGGAAGTAGGCGCGCTACCTCATCTTCTCCAAAAAAGGTTCAAGAGCAGCGTCAGCACGATGCTGATCACGATGCTGGTCACGATAGGGAAGGAAAAACTCCAGTTCTTGCCCTTCAGGTGAATATCGCCGGGCAGTTTTCCCAGAAACGGGATCTTGGGCGCAATCAGAAATATCACTCCTAAGACCACCAGGACCGCGCCGAGCAGAATCAGCGTTTTTCCAAAACCGCCGAAAGGCTCCATCTGCCTTCTTTCCTTTTAAGCGGACGTATCGGTTTCCTCGTCCTTCGCGGCGCCCTCCCAAAGCTCCCGCTGAACCCCTTTGGGCAGCGCGACGCCGAGGTGCGCATACGCCGCCGAGGGGGCGCGCCTGCCGCCGCGCGTGCGCTGCACGAAACCCGCCCGCAGCAGGAACGGCTCCACCATGTCCACCAGGGTGTCCGTCTCCTCGTTCATGGTGGCGGCGATGGCCTCCACCCCCACCGGGCCGCCGCCGTACTGGTCGATGATCGTCCTCAGATATTTTCTGTCCAGCGCGTCGAGACCCAGTTCGTCCACGCCCTCCATGGCGAGCGCCTCACGCGCGCTGGTGAGGCTGATGGCGTCGTCTTCCCGCGCCTGGCAGAAATCGCGCGTCCAGAGCAGGAGCCGGTTCGCCGTCCGGGGCGTGCCCCGGCTTCTTCGGGCGAGTTCGCGCGCCGCCTCTTCTTCGATAGGGGCTTCGAGACGCACGGCGCTCCTGAGGAGAATCTGCACGAGCTCGTCTTCAGAGTAGAAATCCACATGGTAGACGAGATAGAAGCGCTCTCTCAGAGCGGCGGTCAGTGCGCCGGGGCGCGTCGTGGCGCCCACGGCCGTGAATATCTTGAGCGGAAAGTTGATGGTACGGGCCATGGGGCCCCGGTCGACGACGAAGTCCACGCGGTAGTCTTCCATCGCGGGGTAGAGGAATTCCTCCACCGCGCTGGGCATCCGGTGGATCTCGTCGATGAACAGCACGTCGCCCTGCGTGAGGCCCGTGAGGATACCCATGAGGTCCGCGGGCCTCGATAGAGAGGGGCCGGAGGTCTTGACGAGGCGGGTGCCCATTTCTTCGGAGATGATGTGCGAAAGCGTGGTCTTTCCCAGGCCCGGCGGGCCGTGGAAGAGAATGTGGCCCAGCGGTTCGTTTCTTCTGCGCGACGCTTCGAGCGCGATCCGCAGCTTGGCCACGAGGTCGGTCTGGCCCACGTATTCTTCGAGCTTCGCGGGTCTGAGCGAGGTGAAGGTTCGCTCCTCCGCCGGACTCGCTGCCTTAGCGCTCACGCGCCGCTCGATGACCATGTTTTCCTCCTACCGGCTCAGCCGGAACACTTCCTGCAGGATGGCCTCGGCCTCCGCGTCCGTTCCCAGTTCGGCGACGGCGCGCTCCACGAGGTTCTCCGCCTCGGGCGTGCGGTAGCCCAACTGCCCCACCAGCACGGCCATGACGTCCCCGTGCAGGGGCGTGGTTTCTTGACGCGCACCGGACGGCGGCGCGAGGTCTCCCGTGAGGTGAAGCTCCGCGATCTCCTCCCTGAGCGTGGAGATCACCTGCTCGGCCTTTTTTCTGCCGATGCCGGGCAGTTTCGTGAGCAGCGTGGCGTTCGCCGTCGCGATGGCTTCCGCGATCTGGAGGGGGGGAAGGCTCATCGCCCGCACCCCGCTCTTGGGGCTGATGCCGGGCACCTTGATGAAAGAGAGGAAAAACGCTCTTTCTTCCGCCGAGAGGAACCCCACCAGCCGGGGCAGGAGTTGGCCCGTGGCCACGTTTCCCTCCAGGTAATGATGGGTGTGGAGTTCCACCGCCTCGCGCGCGCCCATGAGGGCTTGCAGTTCATGCACCGCGTATCCGCCCACCTGGATTTCGTAGGCGAGCCCGGTCGGCGTCTTCAAAATGACGCATTCAGCGTCAACGTCGATGATCTCTCCCGATATCCGGCGGATCATGCGCCGCTCCCTATCGCCTGGGCGCGCCTCGTGTGGCTGCGGTCGATGTGGCAATACGCGGCGGCGATGGCGTCGGCCACGTCGGCGGGTTCGGGCAAATCGTGGAGACGCATGCGCTGCTGGACCATGCGCTGGACCTGCGCCTTCGTGGCGCGCCCGGCGCCGACGAGCGATTTCTTGATCTCCGTGGCCGCGTAGCTGACCACGGGCACGCGCGCCTGCGACGCTGCGAGGAAGATCACCCCCCGCGCGTGTCCCATGATGATGGAGGTGCGGGGGTGTTTGTAGTGGCTGTAGAGGTTCTCCACGACCATCACGTGGGGTCCGTGCGTCTCGATGATTTGGGTGAGGTCCTTGTGCAGTTCGTAGAGGCGCTTCTCGATGGGCGCGCTTGAGTCGTTTTTGAGTATGCCGCCGTCCACCAGGCGCGGTTCGTACTCGCCCTCATCGAGGCGCAAGACGGCGTATCCCGTCACGCCAAGGCCGGGGTCTACGCCCAGAACGCGGAATGTGCTTTCGGATCGCGTCAAAAGAAAACCCCACGGGCGGTGGGTTGTGCGTTTATGCGGATGCTTCCGCCATCTGTTCTGCTGAAATGTCGAAGTTCGCGTAGACGTTCTGCACGTCGTCGTTGTCTTCGAGCGCTTCCATGAGCCGAAGCATCTGCTCCGCTTCCCTGCCTTCGAGCTTCACCGTCGATTTGGGCAGCATGGCGAGTTCGGCTGATTCCGTCGGTATCTCGTTTTGCTCGAGCGCCTCGCGCACGGACTCGAACGCATCCGGCGAAGTGTGGATTTCGAAGAAATCATCTGAGGATTCGAAATCCTCCGCTCCCGCTTCGATAACCACTTCCATGAGCGTTTCCTCGTCCACGCTCTCCTGCGAGACGAGGAACAGGCCCTTTTTCTCGAAGTTCCACGCCACGGCGTTCGGTTCCGCCATGGTGCCGTTGTTTTTCGTCAGGATGTGGCGGATTTCCGCGCCCGAGCGGTTGCGGTTGTCGGTGAGCACCGCGATGAAAATCGCCACCCCGTTGGGGCCGTAGCCCTCATAGGCGCATTCCTCGTAGTTCACGCCTTCGAGTTCGCCCGTTCCCTTGGCGATGGCGCGGGTGATGTTCTCCTGGGGCATATTCGCCCCTTTCGCCGTCTGGATGGCCGTGCGCAGCCGAGGATTGCCGTCCGGGTCTCCTCCGCCGAGCCGGGCCGCGATGGTGATCTCCTTGATGAGTTTGGTGAATATCTTGCCGCGCTTGGCGTCGAGTGCGCCTTTTTTCCGCTTGATGGTGCTCCATTTGGAATGACCGGACATGACGGATACTCCTGCGATTCTCCTGCGGTGGGCCTATCCCTCTCCAACCGAAGGGCATTCGTCTTCATGAGGCATTCTGACTATAATTTCTAGCATGGGGGGCGGTGGGAGTAAAGACTTGGGCCTGCCGGGCGCGGTCTCGAAAAGCCCCTCGTGGACACCTTGGTGGTGAGGTGATATTTTTCGGCCAGACGACTCCGGGGAGGATGGGTCCTGAGCTCTCGAAAAACAATCTCTTCCATGAATCCTGTAGAACGGGGCGCGCGGACGCTCCGTATCGAGGCCGAAGCGCTCGCAGGGCTCATCACCCGGCTGGATGCAGGGTTCATCCAGGCGGTCGATATCGTCCTGGGGTGCAAGGGCAAGGTCGCGGTCACCGGCATGGGGAAGAGCGGGCTGATCGGACAGAAGATTTCCGCCACCCTCGCGAGCACGGGCACGCCCTCTTATTTCCTGCACCCCGCCGAGGGCGTTCACGGCGATTTGGGCATGGTGACGAAAGACGACACCATCGTCGCGCTCTCCTACAGCGGCGAGACGGACGAGGTGGTGCGCATCCTGCCCGTCTTCGCGCGTCTGGGCACGCCGCTCATCGCCATCACCGGAACAAAGAACTCCACCCTTTGGCGCGCGGCGCAGGCCGTGTTGAACATTCACGTGAAAGAAGAAGCCTGCCCGATTCAGCTTGCCCCCACGGCGAGCAGCACCGCCGCCCTGGCGATGGGCGATGCGCTGGCAATGGCCGTTCTGGAGGCGAGGGGGTTTCAGCCCGAGGATTTCGCGCGCTTCCATCCCGGAGGCGTATTGGGGAAGAAGCTCATTCGCGTGAAAGAACTGATGGTTACGGGTGGCGGCGTCCCGCGCGTGGACGAGACGGCTTCCCTGGCTCTGGTCGTACGCGAGATGAGTGCCAAGAGGTTGGGGATGACTTGCGTGGCGGGCTCTGGGGGGGAGCTTTTGGGCGTCATCACGGACGGAGACTTGAGGCGCGCGATGGAAAAGATTGGGGATCTACCGGACTTGAAGGCCGCTGATTTGATGACGTCCACTCCCAAGACGATAGATCAGGAGGAAATGGCCGCCGCCGCGGTTCAGATGATGGAGGCGAGCGCCATCACCTCCCTGGCGGTCACCGAAGGCCCGGATGGACGCCTGGCGGGCGTGCTGCACCTGCACCACCTGCTGCGTGCAGGTGTTGTGTAGAGGGGTCTTTCGAGTGTGTGTGGGGTTCGTAGGGGCGGGCCTCCGTGCCCGCCCGCACGTATTATCGCGCACTACGCGGCCGCGCGTAAAAACCGGGGGGACGGCCTGAGGGCGTAGGGGCGGTTCGCGAACCGCCCCTACAAAACGCAACCCCCCTCCTCAGAGGGTTTTGTAAGCGGCCTCGAACTCTCACCTGAGCCGGCAGCCCCGTCAAGGAGCGATATTCTCTTCCTCTCACTTCCACCCCGAAGGGCCGAAAATCAGCAAAGCGAGCGCTGCGGCAATCATCAGCACCAGACCAAGCGTAAAGCCGATGGCGGGCGGGATGCGACCGCGCAGAAGCCTTCCCAGCAGGAATCCGGCGACGGCGGGGAGAATCGATACGGCCGAGCGCGCCGACTCGAAGGCCCCCAGCGCGCCCGAGCCGCTCAGCACCGCTATCTGAACGCTCGCGAACACGAGCGCTCCGGTGTAGGTGAGCCGCATCATCCGGGCGCGGCCCGCGCCCGTGCTGTCGAGATACATGATGCTGACGGGGTTGCCCGCGTAGGAAAAGCCGCTCAGCCCGCCGGCGAAGAATCCGGCCAGATAGGTGAAGAAGGTCTCGTCGCGCATGTCGAGCTGGATTCTCTGGCGCGAGATGCTGTAGACGGCGAACAGCAGCACCAGGACGCCCACCGACCACTTGAGGAACGTGGGCGGGCTGGCGATGAGCGTCAGCACGCCCACGGCCGCGCCGGCCGCGCCCGCGCCCAGGAAGGGCATGAGGCGTTTGAGCGAAGGGGCGGGCACCCCGCCTCCGATCGCGCGAATCGCCACCAGGATGAGGTTCGGAAGCGAGAGAGTGAGCACGGAATCGCGCACTCCGATGAGGGCGCCTAGCGCGGGCGTCGCCAGGAGGCCGAAGTCTATCCCCGCGGCGCCCTCCAGAAAGGCCGCTGCGAAGACGAGAAGCGTGATATCCCAGGATGGCCACATCGGCTCGGGCGTATCCGGCTAGAGGTTCAGCAGGCGCTGGATGTTCTTGTGCGAGACGTTCTCGTATTCTTCCTGGCTCAGTCCCGCTCCCCGGAGCGTTTCGACCGCCTCGGTGTCCGTCATGTCGTAGGGCAGGTCCGTTCCCAGCACGACCCGGTCTCCTCCCATGACGTCCACCAGGAAGCGCACGACCGGCGGATGGAACACCAGCATGTCCAGATAGAAGTTCGAGCGCAGATACTCGATGGGAGCGCGCGAGATTTTCTTGCATTCGGGCCGCACCTTCCAGCCGTGTGCGAAGCGCCCGACCAGATAGGGCGTGGTTCCCCCGCCGTGCAGGAAGATGAAGGTGAGGTTCGGCAGCCTGTCGAAAATGCCGGAGAAGATGAGCCGGCCAATGCTGTTCGCGCTCTCCGTGGGGAATCCCACGAGGTTGAACAGGTGGTATTCCTTCATCTGCGCAGCACCTGCCGGGTTGGCCGGATGAACGATGATGGGCACGTTCATGCCCGCCGCCGCCTCGTAGATGGGATAGAAACTCTCGTCATCGAGATACCGGCCGTTCACGTTCGTGCTCAGAAATCCGCCCTTGAGTCCCAACTTGTTGACAGAGCGTTCGAGTTCCTTGACCGAAAGCCCGGCGTTCTGTGCGGGGAGCGATGCCAGGCCATGGAATTTCGTGGGATGTTTCTCGATGATGTCGGCGTAGGCGTCGTTCGCCGCCTTACAGAGTTCATCGGCCAGTCCGTCGTCGGCCCAGTAGCAGCCCGGGTTCGACGAGAACGAGAGGATGTTCATGTCCAGGTTCATCTTGTCCATGGTCTCGAGCCTCAAGTCCACGTTGGTGAAAGGCTCGATGGGCGGGTGCATCATCCCCTTGATGTCCACGATGCGCTCGCCCTCGGCGTTCGTGGTGAGCTTCACGCCGTAGCGCGGGCCTTCTTTTTCGAGAATTTCAAAGTATTCATCGGGATATATGTGGCAATGAGCGTCGATGTGCATTCTTTTTGTCTCCGTTGGGGATAAGGTCGAACGGGATTGTTAGCACCCGCGAACGATGGGCGTCAACCGCGCGGCGTCATCCCGCGGGCGGGGCATTCTCGTTGTTTCCGCATTGGATGGAAGCGAAGAATTTCAGGGCTTGAGGGCGCGGATAGTCGCGCTCGCGAGCTGCGGCGCGACATAGGGCTTGCGGTTGATGATTTCCACTTGGGCGAAACCCGCCTCGCGCAGGCCGGCGATGTACACATCTTCGCTGATGGCGCCGGCGATGCACGCGCACCAATCCGCGATGGAAGCTTCTGCGGGAGGAACGATGGTTCCGTCTCCTGCCTTTTCGCCCCCTCTGATGACGTCCGACACCACGAAGCGCCCGCCCGGGCGGAGCACGCGAAACGATTCGCGGAACACGGCCGTCTTGTCCGGCGAGAGGTTGATGACGCAGTTGCTGATAACGACGTCGACCGAGCCTTCCTCAATCGGCATGTTCTCCATCTCGCCTTTTCTGAACGCGACGTTCTGAAGCCCCATGCTCCGTCTGTTCCGCTCCGCCTTATCCAGCATGGCGTCCGTCATGTCGAGGCCGATGACGCTCCCCTCCGGTCCCACCTCCTTCGCGGCGAGAAAACAGTCCAGCCCCGCGCCCGATCCCAGGTCCAGCACCGTTTCGCCCGGCCGGAGAGCGGCGTCCCGTATCGGGTTCCCGCAGCCCGCGTTCGCGCTCAGAACGTCACCGGGAAGCTCTCCCACGGCATCTTCCGCATAACCGATGCTTTGGACGTTCTCCATGCCCATGGGCATCTCGGCGTCCGCTTCCCCGCAGCAGGAGACCTCGCCCGCCGCGACTCTGGCATAGAGTTCCCGGACCGCGCTTTTGATGCTTCCCGCATCGTCGCAGCATCCTGCGGACATGGATGGAAACCTCCTCACCGATAGTCTTGCGCTTTTGGTGTCGACTCTTTGAAACGTACTCAGGATAGCAGGGATGCGGGTGGGAGGGGAAGGGGATGTTTTCCCCGCTGCGGGTTGCGGGAAAAGCGCTTCCGTGCAACTTTGGGGCCGAGCCGCCCCGAATCCTTTTTCATGCGTCGAGTGATGAGCGAAGACAAGAAACGAATCTATCTCATCGACGGCTCGGGCTACATGTTCCGGGCCTATTACGGCACCATGCGCCAGCGTCTTTCGAACTCGAAGGGCGTGCCCACGGGCGGCACGCTGGCCTTCGCCCGAATGCTCCTGAAGGTCATCCGCGAGCGCGCGCCCGAGTACGTCGCCATCGCCTTCGACCGCCCCGAGCCCACGTTCAGGCACGAACTCTACCCCGACTACAAGGGGAACCGCGACGCCGCGCCCGAAGACCTGGTCGAACAGATCCCCTACATGCACCGCGTGGTCGAGGTACTGCGGGTTCCGCTTCTCGTGCAGGTCGGGGCCGAGGCCGACGACATCATCGGCACACTGGCCGCGCGCGCCGAAGCGGAGGATTTCGAGGTCGTCCTGGTGACGGCGGACAAGGATTTCGCCCAGCTCGTATCCGAAAACGTGCGCATCTGGGACCCGATGAAGGACGAGGAGATGGGGCCTGCGGAGATCGAGGCGAAATGGGGCGTGCCGCCCGAGAAATTCGTGGATATACAGGCGCTCATGGGCGATTCGACGGACAACATCCCCGGCGTGCCCGGCATCGGGGAGAAAACCGCCGTCGCCCTCATTCAGCAGTTCGGCGGACTGGAAGAAGTGCTCGCATCCACCGAACAGATAAAGCGTCCCAAGCAGCGGGAGAACATCGAGGAAAACGTCGATATGGCGCGCCTCTCGCGCGAGCTTTGCACCATCAAGCGCGATCTCGTTCTCGAAGGAGACCTGGAGTCGTGCCGCCTCGGCGATGCCGACATCGATGCAGGCCGAAAACTCTTCGTCGAAGAACTCGAATTCAAGAACATCATCGAGCAACTCCCCGGTTACAGCGCGGAAGACGCCGAAGAAGCCGCGCCCGAAGAGGCGGCTTCTCAAGCCGAGGAGGAGCGCGACTACCACACCATCCGAACGCTCGAAGATCTTAAGTCGATGATTGCGGAGCTCGAAAAGGCAGGGCGCTTCGCGTTCGACCTGGAGACGACTTCGCTCGACCCCATGAAGGCGCAGATCGTGGGCTTCAGCTTCTCCGCCGCCCCGGGCCGCGCGTTCTACGTCCCCGTGGGGCACGAGATGATGGATGCGGGTCCCCAGCTTCCGCTCGAAGACGTGCTCGCTGAAGTTTCACCGCTCCTGGAATCGGCGGAGGTCGAGAAAATCGGCCAGAACATCAAATACGACATCGCGGTGCTCAAGGAGACCGGCCACGAGGTTCGCGGCCCCCTGTTCGACACCATGCTCGCCTCCTACCTCCTGCTCTCGAGCCGCAGAAGCCACGGGATGGACCACCTGGCGCAGGAGTATTTCGGCGTGACGACCATCAAATACGCCGACCTGTGCGGCAAGGGCGCCAAGGAGATCCCCTTCTCCCACGTACCGGTCGAGGCGGCGGCCCCCTACGCCTGCCAGGACGCCGACATCACCTTCCGCCTCGCCGCCGAGATGGCCCCGCAACTCGAAAACGACGGCCTCGTGAACCTGTTCGAGGAGCTCGAAGTCCCCCTCCTGCGCGTCCTGCTCGACATGGAGCGCGCGGGCATCCGGCTGGACAGGGAATTCCTGCAGAACATGGGGAAGGAACTCGAAGCGCGCCTGGAGCGTATGACGGGCGAAATCCACGAACTCGCGGGCGAGGCGTTCAACATCAACTCCACCCAGCAATTGCGCGTCATCCTTTTCGAGAAGCTGAACCTCCCGGTGATCAAGAAGACGAAAACGGGGCCATCCACCGACATCGACACCCTGGAGAGGCTCGCCCCGCAGCACCCCCTGCCCCAGGAGATTCTGAACTTCCGGCAGCTGTCGAAGCTCAAGAGCACCTACGTGGACACCCTGCCCGAACTGGTGAACGCCCGGACGGGCCGCATCCACGCGCGCTTCAACCAGACGGTCGCCGCCACGGGCCGCCTGAGCGGTTCGGACCCCAACCTGCAGAACATCCCCATCCGCACGGATCTGGGCCGCCAGATCCGCCGGGCCTTCCTGCCCGAAGAGGGCTGGAAACTCCTCTCTGCGGATTACAGCCAGATCGAACTGAGGGTCCTCGCCCATTTCACGAACGACCCGGCCCTGGTCGACGCCTTCAGCAAGGGGGAGGACATCCACGCCACGACCGCCTCGGCCGTCTACGGCGTGGCGCTCGACGGCGTGGACGCCGAGATGCGCCGCGTCGCCAAGGCGGTGAACTTCGGGATCATCTACGGGCAGGGGGCCTTCGGCCTCTCCCAGGCCATCGGCATCCCGCAGTCGGAAGCCCGCACGTTCATCGACACCTATTTCGAGCGCTTCGCCGCCGTGCCCGCCTTCGTGGATGAGACCATCGAGAGCGGCAGGGAGCGCGGCTACGTCTCCACCATCATGGGCCGGCGCAGGTATCTGCCCGATCTGAACAGCCGGAACCGCAACGCGAAAAACGCCGCCGAGCGGACGGCGGTGAACTCCGTCATCCAGGGAAGCGCCGCCGACATCATCAAGCTCGCGATGATCGCCATCGCCGATCACCTGAAGCGGGAGGAGAAGCAGGCCCGCATGCTCGTGCAGGTGCACGACGAGCTCCTGTTCGAGATACCGCCCGCGGAAATCGAAAGTGTCTCCTCCCTCGTCGCGGAGGAGATGCGCGGCGCGATGCCCCTGCACGTCCCGCTCGACGTGGACGTGAGCACGGGCGAGAACTGGGGCGAGTTGAAGTAGCGGAGGCGCGCGTTCGCCATGTCCAACCTCTACGCGGTCGGCGACCGCCAGCGCGACCGCCTCCACGTGATCGACAAGACTCCTATGCGCCAGCAATACCGACGCCAGCAAAATCTCTATCACGGCGGCGCCCGGCACTTCCGCGACCAAACGCCCAACTGCAAAAAGACCGGCACAGCCACCCGCCACCAACATTATGCCAGCCGGACGCCGGCACCGGATGCATCTTCGCTCCACATACCCGATCCCGAGTCCGAACAGCCGCACCGGATGCGGAATCCTTTTCCACAGCCAATCTGGATCACCAAACAGGCGGTCAATCACAAGCGCCAGCAACAAGCTTACCAAATTCATCACATGCATACGGGTAGAACCTCAGCCCGCGCCCTTTGCCACCGCGAGACGTGCAAA
>WTGD01000301.1 GCA_011523725.1 Nitrospinota bacterium | reverse complement strand
CCAGGGAATAGAGAACGAAGTAGAGACAGAAGATGAAGCCGGGCTTGTGGTTCGTGAGCCTGAGTCTCCTCAGGATGAAGAACCAGACGAGGTTCAGGAGAAGTTCGTAGATCATCACGGGGTGCGTCGCCTGTCCCGGGAATTCCCGGCCCGCGATGGAGGTCATGGGAAACTCCACGCCCCAGGGCATCGACGTGGGCACGCCGTGCGCATCGCCGTTCATGAAGTTGCCGAAACGCCCGAACACCTGGCCGAGCATGATGGCGGGCGCCACTGCGTCTGCGAACTCCCAGGTGGAGACGGCGTGGTTTCTCAAATAAAGATAGCCGGCCAGCACGCCCCCGATGAGGCCGCCGTGTATGGCGAGGCCCCCCTGCCAGATGGCGAAGACCTCCCACAAGGCGGTGCGGTAAAAATCCCAGTTGAACGCGACGTAATAGATTCTCCCGCCCAGGATGCCTGCGAACATGACGAGGAGGCCGAAATTCATCACCTCATCGGGCGTGATGGGCATTCCCTTTCGCGCGGCTTCGCGCTTCACAAGCCATACGCCGGCCAGCACGGCGGCGACGTACATGAGGCCGTACCAGCGCAGGGCGAAGGGTCCGATTTCGAATATGACGGGGTTCAAATTTCTGATTCCTCAACAGTGGGCGGCGGGTGGTGTTGGTGAAAAAACTCCGAAGAAGGGGCGATAGCGCTTGGGTAGGGACAGGTCGCGACCTGTCCCTACGGTTGCCATTTTGTCGTTTCGATTACGGGAGACGCATACGGGGTCGCCGAAAAAACCGCGCAGGGGGGGTTGCAGGTCGGACATATATGTCCGACATATATGCGACCCTCCCCGGCCGGAATACGGGCCGCCCGCATCCCCCGCTGTCGGCGGTGCGGCCCATGTGAGCTGAAAGGCCGGGTCGCATGTATGCGACCCCTACACAAATCAAAAGCAACCCCCCAACCCCCCTTGTCAGGGGGGCTTTTTCAATTACCCCTCAAACAGCGTAGTTATTTCGCGTGGCGGTAGACCTGGCTCTTTGGAAAATAATCCTTCCAGCCGAACCAGAACGCGAGCGTCGTGGAAAGCTGTCTCAACCTGGCGCCCTTCATCGGCCCGGCCACGGCGAGGCCAGTCAGGCGCTGCCAGCGCGAACCGGTTTTCCTGTCCTTCATGAACCTACACGCGGCGGCGCCCTTGGCATTCTTGCTCGTTACGAGTTCGAACTCCAGCGTCTCGCCGTTCAAGACGCGGTCGAAAACAACGCCCGTACCCGCGCCCTCGCAGTAGGTCACCACGACGTCGCGCCCGGCGAAGCGGTCGTTCACGACCCCCGCGCGGTTCAAGTCGGCGAAGGGGTAGACCTTGGCGACCTGCTCCCCCTTTTCTTTCGGGGAATCGAGCGCAAGGGCGACCAGCAGGGTTTTGGGATGCAGGCGGTTGTCCCGGTATTTCTCGGGGATCACGCCGGTTTGCGAGCTGTAGTAATAGCCCTCGTAGGGGTCCCGCGAGGGGTTGCCGAACACGCTCCCCCGCCCCGTATTTTTCTTGAGCACCAGGGTATCGGGATAGAGCTGCGTCCATTCGGAATAGCGCATCATGGCGGCGGGGAACGTCCCCAGGCGCTTGCCCTTGAGCGGGCCGATGAGGCCCTCCCCCGTCAGGTGGCTCCAGAGCGTATCCGTCTGGCGGTCGTACATGATGAGCACGTTCTTCCAGAGTTTTCCCGAAACGCCGAAGGAGAGTTTCTGCCCGTCCAGGTTACGGTCATACACGATGGCCGAATAGCAAAGCGGTCACCACGTGACGGAGACGGCGCTGCCTCCCACGACGTCGTTCACGATCTCATGCGAACTGAGCAGGGGAACGGAATAGGCCCGCTTGTCTCCCTTGATGTTGATGCCGATGACCATCTCGTCCGGCTGCATGAACCCCCCGGCGTCTTTCGCGCCGACGTATTCGGGCGCGTCGATGGCCGGGATGCCGTCTTTGGGCAGCAGGGTGCGGATTTCGGTTTCAGGACTCGCACCCGAAAGAACCGGCGCGGCGAGGATAACCAGGGCGAAAAGGACGCTTCTCATCTGCGGCATGAAGGTGCTCTCCCCAGGCGGCCTGGGCCGTTAGCGTTTGAAACCATGAAGCACGGTGAAGAAAGTCCGCTCCCCGCGGTCCGTCCCGCGGACGACCTGTCCCAGGACGTTTGAGCCTGCGGGGATTTTTTTCAGCAACGCTTCGATGTCTTCGATCTTTTCGATCCCGACGCGGATGGGCGCTTTCCCGCTTCCGGGCAGGCGATAGGTCAGGCCGCGTATCACCATGCCCTCGCGCAAACCGTCGTAATACGCCCTGCTCCCCTCTTCCACATCGCTGATGTAGGCGCCGCCGTCCGTCTGCAGGTTGCCTTTTTCCTTGAGCTCATCGGTCAGGTTCTCGAGCGCCACGCCGTAGCTCTTTCTGGTCTCGGGTTCATCGACCTTGGTGTTTCCCGCCGGCTTGCCCCCCGTTTCCGGTTCGGGCAGACGGACCAGCTTGACGGTGAATTTCTTTCTTCGGGCGTCGCGCACGACTTCCACGGCGACGGCTTCTCCCGGCGGCGTCCAGCCCACGAGCCTTTGCAAATGGCCCGTATCCACGACGCTCGTTCCGCCTAGGCGGACGATGACGTCTCCCATGCGGATG
>WTGD01000003.1 GCA_011523725.1 Nitrospinota bacterium | reverse complement strand
ATACAGGAGCGTGTGAAAGCATGAGTTTCGAGGGAGAGGTGGTTTCGGTTCACATCGCCTCGGTGGGCGGTGAACCCATGATGGAGGTCGCCCAGGCGCAAGCGGTTGCAGGATCAGGACTTGCGGGAGATCGTTACGCCGAGGGCGTAGGCACCTACTCCAAAAAACAGGGGCCCGATCGCGAGGTGACGCTCATCGAAATCGAAGCCATCGAGGCGCTTTCGCGCGATCACGGCATCCATCTCGACGCGGGCCAGAGCAGGAGGAACATCGTAACGCGCGGCGTTCCGCTCAATCACCTGGTGGGGTCGGAGTTCCGGGTGGGCGATGTGCTGATGCGCGGCGTTCGCCTGAACGAGCCGTGCAGGTATTTCGAGAATTTGCTGGGGGTAGAGGGCCTGCACGACGCGCTCATCAACCGCTCCGGGCTGAACGCGCAGGTTATCAGCGAAGGCTCCGTTCGCGCGGGCGACGTCATCAAACGTATCTGACTGTTTTTCCACGAGAAGACCCCATGTCATTTCCCATCGTCCAGGTGGATGCTTTTACCGATACGCCGTTTTCGGGCAATCCGGCCGCCGTGTGCATCCTGCCGACGCAAGTGGATGAGGGATGGATGCAGCGCGTGGCGGCGGAGATGAACCTCTCTGAAACCGCTTTCGTCGTGAGACAGGAAGACGGCTACGGCCTGCGCTGGTTCACGCCCGTGAGCGAGGTGGACCTTTGCGGCCACGCCACGCTAGCGAGCGCCCACGTTCTTTGGGAGAAAGGGCATCTGGGCCCCGATGAGACGGTCATATTTCACACCAAAAGCGGGGTTTTGACCTGTGAGCAGAAAGAAGAATGGATAGAGATGAATTTCCCCATCAGCAGGGAGTCTCCCGCAGCACCTCCCGACGCTCTGGTGGAGGGTCTCGGCCTGACCCCCCGCTACGTGGGAAAAACCGAATTCGATTATCTGGTGGAGGCCGATTCCGAGGCGTCGGTCAGAGCCCTGGCGCCTGATTTTCAGCTTCTGAAGACGGTTTCCATGCGCGGCTGCATCGTCACGGCGCGATCCGATGACCCCCGATACGATTTCGCCTCCCGGTTCTTCGCACCCGGGCTCGGCGTGAACGAAGACCCGGTGACGGGTTCCGCCCACTGTTGCCTGGGGCCGTTCTGGTCGAAACGCCTCAAAAAAGAAGAACTTACGGCCTATCAGGCATCCACGAGAGGCGGGGTGGTGCGCATCAGAATTCTGGGAGACCGCATCCTCCTCGGGGGCAGGGCCGTGACCGTCATGCAGGGGGATTTGCTCTAGGCATCCGGCGGCCGGCAGCTATCTACACCCCCGTTTTCCATGGTTGCCGACACCATATCGAACTCGGCAAAGCGGGAAGTATCCGGTTGATGTTGGGGAAAATCAGGGGGTGAAAACTCCCTTGCGCCCCGGGGCCTCAAGAGCTATAACGGGCGCCTTCAATCGCGTTTTCAGTAATTTGAAATTATTGTTCTTATAGTCATTTTCATTTACCAGGAGATGATAGATGAGTATTGCTTTTGACGCCCAGGCCGTGGGCGCGGATCGGTTGGAAGAGATTCCCTTCTCGGGCATTCGCAAGGTTTTTGACGCCGTGGCAAGGCTCGAGGCCGAGGGACGCGACGTAATCCACTGGCAGATTGGCCGTACGGATTTCGATACGCCCGAGCACATCAAGCAGGGAGCCGCCGAATCCCTCGCGCGCGGCGACGTGCACTATGCGCCCAGTACGGGGGTTCCCGCCCTGCGCAAGGGCATTGCACACCGAACGGAAGTCGACACCGGCGTGGAGGTGAACCCCGATACGCAGGTAATCGTCATGGCGGGGGCGAACGAGGGCATCATGGTTTCCATGCTGGCCCTAGTCAATCCGGGCGATGAGGTGATCATCGCGCAGCCGAACTGGCATCACTACAAATCCTGCACGGCGTTGGCGGGCGGCGTGCCCGTCGAGGTGATGACGAAAGAAGAAAATGATTTCGCATTGCGCGCCGAGGACATCGAGGCGGTTTTGACGCCCAAGACGAAACTGATCTGCCTCACTTCGCCCGGCAATCCCACGGGCTGTACGATCCCGGAATCCGAACTCGCGAAAATCGCGGAACTGGCAGTGCGGCGCAATTTCATGGTGATGAGCGATGAGATTTATGCGCGCATATATTACGGCGATGCACCGTGCGCCCCGAGCATTTTCTCACAGCCCGGCATGGCGGAGCGCACTGTGATCATCAACGGATTTTCGAAATTCTACAGCATGGACGGCTGGCGACTCGGCTGGACGGTGGCGAGCCCCGAGATTACGCGCCACCTGCTCAAGATACGCCAATACACCACCGTGTGCGTCAACACGTTCATTCAGCATGGCGCGGCGCGCGGCGTACTGGAAGACCAGGCGCCCATGGAGGCGATGACGCGCGAATTCGACAATCGGCGGCGTGTGATATCAGAAGGTCTGGGCGCCATAGAAGGCGTCACGCTGGCGGAGCCTACGGGCGCATTCTATGCGTTCCCGAACGTGAAGGCCTTTGGGGAAACCTCGGGCGAGGTGGCGGACTACCTCCTGAACGAGCATGCCATCGCAACGGTGAACGGCGCCGTTTTCGGCGGCGAGGGATACATCAGAATCGCATACTCTTGCTCGACGGAAGAGTGTGAGCGCGGCGTGGAGCGCCTGGCCGTTGCGTTGGAGCAGCTTCGAAAAGGCTAGGTAAAAACATTCGCATCCCTGATTGGTCGAGAAATACCCCGACATACCGATGGGGGTGTTTCTTTGTCCGGCTATTCCAGGAATGCCTTATCATACTCTCCCGTAATCATCTTCGCATCGTTCGATGTCGTCCTCGCCGAAGTAGGCACCGGTTTGCACCTCGATAAAAACGAAGGGAGAATCTTCTTCGTTTTGAACCCGGTGCCATGCCCCTTGTGGGATGTCCATGCTCTGGCCGGCGGAAAACGCGATTTCTTCTTCTTCGCGGATGACGAGGGCTTGTCCGGATATGGCGTGCCAGTGCTCCGCCCTGCGCGTGTGGCGCTGCAGGCTGAGGCGATGTCCCGGATGAACGACAATCCGTTTGATCTTATGGTCCGCCTCATCGGCCAATACGGTGAAATGCCCCCAAGGCTTGAGTTCCGTATTATCCTTGGACATCCGGTTCCTCAAAGAAAAAACGGCGCCTCGGAAAGGAGCGCCGTCACTTGTCTGGCAATAGGTTGCCGGACTTCTTAATGGCAGGGGAAGGCGAAGGCGTGGCGGGTGTCGTGCGCGGCGTCATGCAAAAGTTGTGGTTGGGCGAAGCCCACGCCGTAGAGGATAAATATGCCGAGAACGATCGCCAAGATGGCCGGCTTGACGGCCGCCATGCGCCGGATGAGGCCGCCGGATAAGGCTTCTTGCTTCACTGCGCTTTCATGTAAGGCCATCGCTCCGCTCCTTTAGGTTTCTTGCCTCACTGATATCTTATGCGAGAGATATTACCATATTTTTCCGAGAAGTCACTCCACGCGCCGGGCTCGACCTACCCAGAGAGATTCGGGCTAATCATCGATGATGGCCACTGCCCGACACCAGGCGCCGCTTGCGCGCTCTATCTTGACGGGGAGCATCGATACGGTGAAGCCGAATTCGGGGATCTTGTCGAGGTTCATGAGTTTTTCCGCATGGATATATTCTTTCTTGCGGCCCAGGAAATGACTGCCGAAGAAATCTTTCGTGTTTCCCTGGCGCCTGAGTTCGGTCATCCTGGAGACGGGAATGTCGAAACCCCATGCATCTATCCCCATCACCTTGATTCCCTGATCGACGAGCCATTCCGTAGCCTCGACGCTCATGCCGGGATGGGTTTGCTCGAAATCTGGGGTGTAGAGATATTTCGTGGTGTGATCGGTGCGTATGAGAACGATGTCCATCGGTTTTAGCGAATAGCCTTTCTCTTTGAGGGCCGCCACTTTCTGCTGCGTTTCCTCCTTCGTGATGTTGTGGCCGCGTTCGGCGTCGTGAAAATCCAGGACTGCCCCATCGCTCACGCACCATTCGAGGGGAACGAGATCGATCGTTTTCGAGGGGTTCCCCTCACATTCGGGGCCATAGTGGTATGGAGAATCGAGGTGCGTGCCGCTGTGCGTGCTGATGGCCGTGATGTTTTCTGTCGCGCAGTGCATGTGGTCAGGAAAGTAACTGGTGTCCGGAAACTTGTACGATTTGGCTCGCATGCGCGCAAGTTCGGTGTGATTCACGTATTGGATGGCGGCCGGATTGTTCTCCATGGGCGCGTTTTGAAGGGGAACGCTTAAATCGACGATTCTACGGGCCATTAGAATATGCTCCTCACGAATTTGATTTTGAGTGTAGGCGCCGTCTGGCACTTGTTGATTTCGGGCTATTTTTCGTTGAACTTCAGGCCCGGTGGCGGAGCGGCGGCCTTTTCTCCGCGCTTGAGCAGGGGAAAGACCTCATTCGCGGCGATTCGAGCCGCTTGAAGCATATAGGGCATCCCGCAGTATGTGGCCATCTGGATGATGACCTCCATGATCTCGCGTTTCGTCGCCCCGCAATTCCACGAAGCCTGAATGTGGGTGCGCAGTTGCGGATGCGCGTTAGCCATGACGCATGCGGCCACGGCGCAAAGCTCTCTGGTTTTATGTGGCAGGACATTTCGATCGTAAAGCCCGCCGTAGCAGAAGTTCATGAAAAGCTCCATGAATTCCTCATCCGCCCATTCGGCCATGTCATGACCGATACGCTCGGTGAATTCCTTGGTCCAAAGATGTGTGCCGCGCTTGAGGGCTCTCGCGGGAATTTTGGGTTTTCGTTTTGGAGGCATTGTTTCTCCTTCAGTGGGTTGATTCCGGAAAAGGGCTTGCTCGGAAGAAATTTACTCGAATTGGCGGAATTGCTAACACGCGTGAAATCACCTGTCAAATCAAAGCGGATAGGTGCCAAAAAGGCGTAATTAATGTTCGGGTAATACTGTCGAAACGATACCGAAATACTCTTCACCTACAAAACCGAGATGATGCTTTAGGAATGTGAATTCTCGAAATTGTCAGAACGTAAAAATAACCAAAGCGTATCGGAGGAGGGGGCATGAGAAGAGGGAATCTCTACATTACGGCCGCGCTGGTCTTCGCCGTGGGGGTTTTGTCCTTTGCCGGCAATGGTTGGGCACAGGATGTCAAGGCGATGGCAAAGAGCCTCGTGAATTTGCAAGTTGCTGCAGACACAATCTGGGTGATGGTGGCCGGATTTCTGGTGTTTTTCATGCACGCAGGCTTTGCGATGCTCGAATCGGGACTTTGCCGGGCCAAGAACACCGTGGCCATTCTGTATAAGAACTTCGGCGTCGTCGCCGTCTCGTCCCTGGCATTTTGGATATTGGGTTTCGCTCTCATGTTCGGCGATGGCAGCTCGGTTTTCGGGACGAACGGATTTTTCCTTTCGGGGGCGGACAACAGCCCGGCTACGGGTGATGCGTACAAAGGGGTATTCTCGTCCCTCAATTGGACGGGCGTGCCGCTTTACGCGAAATTTTTCTTCCAGCTCGTGTTTGCGGCAACGGCGGCGACTATCGTTTCGGGTTGTGTGGCGGAGCGCATCAAGTTCTCCTCGTTCATGATCTTCAGCTTCCTGCTCGTCGCCATCATCTATCCCATCCAGGGGCACTGGATCTGGGGTGGCGGCTGGTTGGGCGGTATGGGTTTTCTCGATTTCGCCGGCTCCACCGTGGTTCACTCCGTGGGCGGCTGGGCGGGACTCGCCGGAATCTTTGTCCTCGGTCCTCGGCTCGGCAAGTACACCTCTGACGGCCGGATGCAGCCCATGCCCGGCCACAATATGCCGCTCGTCACGTTGGGTGGGTTCATCTTGTGGCTCGGATGGTTCGGGTTTAACCCGGGGAGCACCATGGCCGCGGACGCAGGCGCCATCGCGCGAATCGCGGTGACGACGAACCTCGCCGCTTCGGCGGGTGTCGTGGCTTCGAGCATCACGTCGAGGGCCATGTTCGGCAAAGCTGACCTTTCCATGAGTGTGAACGGCGCGCTGGCAGGACTTGTCGCCATCACGGCCCCGTGCGCCAACGTCACTCCGCTGGGGGCGGTGATTATCGGTCTGGCCGCAGGTTTCATCGTCTGCGTTGCGATTCCGTTTCTCGACAGGATCAAGATTGACGATCCTGTCGGCGCGGTTTCAGTTCACCTTGTGTGTGGCGTCTTCGGCACGCTTGCGCTGGGGCTGTTCGCCGCGCCTTCCATCGACGAGGGTGTCGTGGGCCTGTTCTACGGGGGTGGTGCAGGGCTCTTGATCAAACAGCTTGCGGGTGTCGTCGCGGTCGGTGTTTTCACCTTCGTTTTATCCTTCATCCTTTGGCAGGCGGTGAAGGCCGTGATGGGTGTGCGCGTTTCCGCAGAGGATGAATTGGCGGGTCTCGACATCTCGGAGCACGCCATGGAGGCTTACGCAGGCGAGAGGCTGGGTTGATTCAAGCGAAGGGGATTTATACTGGATAGGTCCATCTGTCACCTTGAGAGGAATGAATAATGCGTTTGGTCACGGCGATTATCAAGCCATTCAAGTTGGAAAGCGTAAAAGAAGCGCTGGGAGATGCCGGTGTGACGGGCATGACGGTCACCGAGGTGAAGGGTTTTGGCCGACAAAAGGGACACACCGAACTTTACCGTGGCAGCGAGTATGTGGTCGATTTCCTGCCGAAAATCAAGGTTGAAATCTTAACGCAGGACGACAACGCCGATGCCATCGTCACGGCGATTTGTGATGCAGCGAATTCGGGTCAGATAGGAGACGGCAAGATATTCGTCCAACCGGTGGAGGATTGCGTGCGCATACGCACTGGCGATAGAGGCGATAGCGCTATCTAAGAATCTGTTCCGCGAGAGAGTCGTCTCCTGAACCAGGTGGAGACGATAGCATGGAAGACTTCATGGCCTTCGGAATCTGCCTTCAAATCGATTTCTAACGTCGTATCTTCAAGAAACCGGCCCTGTTTTGGGGCCGGTTTCTTGAACTCGAACTTCTCAAAAAGACAAACTTTTTGTGCGTCATTTCAAATCAGCTCCCCGAAGCATCTGTTTCTGTGAGTCTCGGCGGTTTTTTTAAATTTAGACATGTCTAAAAATTTATTCAGTAAGGGTTGACTTTATTTTTTGAATCCCAATAAAATTGCTTTGTTGATGGTTTTTGATGGAGAACAGAAAGATGATATGCGGCCTCAAAGCGCCCCGGGCGAGGCTTGCTCTGCGTGTGAGAATTCCCTTGACGATATCGGCATGGCTTCTGGCTGCCGGGTTGGTGGTGATGAGTTTCAGCCCGGTTTCGGCGCATATCGTCCCTCCCGAGGAATTACACCCCGTTGCCGAAAGCTATCGTCGCGCCGGCTTCATCTTGAATCTGAATCCCGTGCTATGGCCACAGGTGTGGTCCGATTTGAAGCGTATCGAAGAAGCGCTGGAGGGGGTGAATTCTGCCGGTGCGAAGAAGTTCTCGGAAGACTTGGCCATCGCCAGGCGTGTGGCCCAGCCCGTGGCGAGAGGCGATGAAAAGCCGGACTTGGTCGCTGCGCGCAAGAACGGGAGTCGGCTGGTTTTCTCCTTGGCCACGCGGGCGGTCGTCTCGTTGCTGATCTTTCATCTGGACGGGATCGAAGCGGGTTCGGGCAGAGCCGAGGTGAAAAACCGCCTGAACGAGGCGCGAAGAATTTTCCAGGCTTTCGCAGAAACTCTCCCACATCTGGACCCCGAGGCTTGGAAAAAGATGCAAATCCATTGGCTTGAAGCGAGCTCTCACCTCGGAGCGGCCGGCGTGATGGGCATCGGCGCAAGGCCGATGAATCTGGAGAAAATTCGCGAGAGCACCGCTTTCATTCGCGGGTACTTCCATTCGAATTTTTCCGGATTCCAGGCCGGAAAAGAGCACAGGCTTCTCCCCCGTCCCAGGGCGAGCGAAACGTATATTGAAACGGCGAAAGTGCCGTGGCGTTTGCCGCCCGGCTCCGACATCAACAAGCAACTCCCTCGCCCCAGACAAATTCTCGGAATGGCGGAGCGCGGTGCGAACGAGGGGGAAACCTTTCTCATCGCTTTGGGAGACATGGCTTTCGACAGCTCGGAGATATTCGGTGAACCCGCGCGCAGCTTAGGCGTCAGTTGCAACACTTGCCACAACAAAGGCGTGACGAATCCCAAACTCTTCATTCCGGGACTTTCCAGGGAAAAGGGCGGAATGGACGTGTCGAACAGCTTTTTCGCAGGGCACGCCAACAACGGTTTGCACGATCCGCTTGATACGCCGGACTTGAGGGGCATTCGCTTCACGGCTCCCTACGGCAGAAACGGGCGTTTCGCCTCGCTCAGGGAATTCGTCCGCAACGTCATCGTGAACGAGTTCAACGGCCCCGAACCCGATCCGATGATCATGGACGGGATGATCGCCTACATGAACGAGTTCGAGTTCTTGCCGAACCCGAAGCTGAAAAAAAGCGGGAGGCTCAATCCCGGGAAGGTTGGAAAAGCAGCTCTTCGGGGCGAGAAGATATTTCACCGGAAGTTTCCGCAGATGATGGGCGGTATGAGTTGCGCGAGTTGCCACATCCCAAACGCGAACTTCGTGGACCACAAACGCCACAACATCGGTTCCACGGGAGGAGAGAATCAGCCTTTCCACGTGGGAGGTCTGGATACGCCGACTCTGCTCTCGTCGAAATTCACGGCCCCGTATTTCCACGACGGGAGCCTTCCCACCCTGCGGTCGGTCAATGAATGGTTCAACTCGCAATTCAAGCTGGGACTGAGCCGAGAAGATATTGACGACCTCACGGCCTACGTCGAAGCCGTGGGTGACGGTGTTCAGGGGATTGAGGCTACAGTCTATACATTGGAGGCGGAGCTGGAGGAATTCCAGTTCTTTCTCTCCACGTATGAGCGGTTGAAGCAGAGAAAGAAAAAAGAGTTGATTACCGTCTTGTTGAAAACGGTGGCGCGTGAAATGCAGGCCCACAAATGGGATGTGCAGAACAAGGAAAATCTGCCGATTCTCAATGAGATGGAAGAGAAACTGAGCGAAGCCCTGAGAGCTCATCTCGCCGGCGACGTGAAGCTGACTGACAGCAAAATAACAGCTTATTATGCGCTGTATCAGAAAAACCAGGACAAATTGAAATGAGCAGAACCATGCGTTTCATCCGAGCATCATCGCCGAAAGCGCCGAGAAGCGGTTTCAAGGTGGTGATTCTTCTCATTTTCAGTTTTTTGGTGTTTGCTGCCGCTCCCCTCCATGCCGTCGATAGAGAGCTTCGGGTCGCGTTCATCCCACTCGAGAATCCCGAAAAACTCATCAGCAACGTAAAACCGGCGATGGGTTTCCTGGAAAAAGAGATGGGGCGCAAAATCCGCTATTTCATCACCTTGAATTATTCGGCTGCCGTAGAGGCCATGATCTCGAAAAAAGCCGATGTAAGCTTCATGTCTCCGCTGCCTTATGTCCTGGCGAACAAGTATTCAGGAGTCGAGGCGGTTCTCGGGGAGATATACGACGGAAAATCCTACTACTATTCGAGGATATTCGTCCGCAAGGACAGCGGCATCAAAAAACTATCCGACCTCAAGGGCAAGACCATTGCTTATGTCGACCCCATTTCGAGTTCGGGGTTCATGTACCCTCACGATATTTTCACTCGCGCTGGTCTGGTGAATGGGGGGATGGAAAAGCCCGAAGGTGGATTTTTCCGAAGGGTATATTTTGCAGGCGGGGACCAGCAGGCGATCAACTCGATGGTCGGCGGCTTCGTCGAAGCCGCCGGCGTCAGCCAATACGCGCTCAACCTCCTTCGCCCCGAGCAGCGCGATCAGGTCGTCGCCATTGCGCAATCGGCCGGAATTCCCAGCCACAACGTAGTGGTGCGCAAAGGGTTGGAGCCTGAAATCAGGCGAAAGTTCATCGCGGCGATGATGAAGATGAACCGGCCCGAAAATCGCGGTTTGCTGCGGGCTCTTTACGGAACGGATGGATACGTGAAAGTCGACCACAGCCGATATCAGCCAGTGGCCGATATGGCCCGTAAGTATGGTTTTCTAAAGGAGTAGAAAATGTCGAAAGAGGTGGTCATCCAAATCGAAGATGCACGCGTTGAGATGGAGGGGCGGACGATTCTTTCCCTCGATCATCTCAAGGTCTCTCGTGGAGAGAGAGTGGCCATCATCGGCAACAGCGGTTCCGGCAAGACGACTCTCATGAGAATGCTGAAAGGCTATGTGCCTTGCCAGGAGGGCAAAGTGGTCGTGATGGGAGATGTTTTCCCTATCAAGGATCCGTATAAGATGAAAACGCACCATCGCCATATCGGCATGATTCATCAGCATTTCGACCTGATAGGCCGGGAAACCGTCTGGCAAAACGTCTATCACGGCAGGCTGGGTTACGTGTCTTTGCTCAAGAGTGTGTTCGGAGTCTGCTCGGAGCGAGATTTGCAAATCTGCACACAGGCCATTCACGAGGTCCATCTCGAGGACAAGCAACGCCGTTTCGCCCGCACGCTCTCCGGCGGGGAGCAGCAGCGTGTGGCTATTGCCCGGGCGTTGGCGCAGGAGCCCACGATTCTGCTGGCAGACGAACCCGTATCGAGCCTGGACCCGGCGTTGGCCGAGGACATCATGGATCTTCTCGTATCGGTTTGCGACGCCTACGATCTCACGCTCATGATGAGCCTTCACCTCCCTGAACTTGCGCGCAAGTATGCGGATAGAATCCTCGCGATGAAAAACGGAAAAATCATGTGGGGTGGTTCTTCGGATTCCCTCTCGAATGATAGGATATGTGAAATCTACGAGTTCATGGGAACGAACGGAGTCGTGAATGGGAACGGAACGAGAGCAAGCAGAAGCGCTTTCACCTGGCCGTATGGCTGGCAAGGTCAGCCTCTTCCTGGCGGTTAGCGCACTCTTATTCTGGTCTTTTCAGGGTTCTGAGTTTTCACCCGGGAAATTCTGGCGCGGGATTCCCCAACTGTTTCACTTCTTTGGCCGGATGACGCCGCCGGATTGGTCGGTTTGGGATGTTTTGCTGACCTCGGCCGTCGAAACGCTGCAAACCACCATTGCGGGCACTTTTCTGGGCGCTTTATTCGCCTATCCGCTGGGCGTTCTTGCGGCGTCGAACTGGACGCCGATCTGGGTGCATCTGCCCATCAAGGCGTTCATGGCGTTCGTCCGCTCCATTCCCCTGCTGCTTCTCGCATTGTTGTTCGTCTCCGCCGTGGGACTCGGCCCTTTTCCCGGCGTGCTGGCGCTGGCGGTGCACTCTGTCGGGGTGCTCGGCCGATTCGTGGCGGAGGAAATCGAGGCAACTGACCCGAAACCCCTGCTCGCGTTGCAGGGTACGGGCGCCTCTTCCCTTCAGATCATTCAACACGGCCTGATTCCCCAGGTATTGCCGCAAATGGTCGCGCATCTGGCCATACGTTTCGAGATGAATCTGCGCGATTCCACGATTCTGGGTCTCGTCGGCGCGGGGGGGCTGGGGTTTTACGTGTTCTTGTACGTGAAACAGTTTCAGTGGCAAAAATCAGGCGTGCTGGTGCTGGCGATCATCGCCCTGGTTTTCGCGGGAGAATTCGCCGCATGGCAAGTCAGGAAACGATTGATTTAGCCGGGATGCCCGATGGGGTCGAATGGGGATGGACTTCGCTCTGCTTGCCGGAAACTTTCGAGCAGGCCGGAACAGGAGGAAACTTGAATGGAAACGCTGATTGATCTCCTGAAAGAGATAACCGCGAAATTTCCCGATTCGATCGCCCTGGAAGGCGATGTGGAAGGGCGCGGAAGGGTGACGCTCACCAGAAGGGAGTTGTGCGGTAAGGCAGCCGCCCTGGCGCGCGAGTTGATGGATACGGGCGTGAAGCCGGGCGATTTCGTCGCTTTGCTGGCGCCGAATCAACCCGAATGGGGAGTGGGATATTTCGGAACGCTGCTTGCCGGCGGCGTACTTGTCCCTCTGGACGTGAATCTCAAAGAAGGAGAACTCGCGAACATCCTGGAGAAAGCAAGACCCGTTTGTCTGGTTACGGATGCTCAGGAAGAAGAACGCGCAACGTCGCTCACAAACGCTCTCGCATCGGCCTGCCCGGTGTTGCGTATCGATGGGGACAGAGAGCCTGACCTCGCTGTTTCGCTGGATACGCTGCCTGGCGCAGAACGAAGCCCGGACGATCTGGCGCTGGTTTCGTTCTCATCGGGAACGACAGGAACGCCCAAGGGCGTGATGCTCTCTCACGGAAACATCACCTCCAACGTGCGCGCAGCCCTCCAACCTTTTTTTGTTGGGGAGGACGACGTTTTTCTCTCGATTCTGCCGCTTCACCACATGTTCGAGAGCACGGGCGGTTTTCAGATACCGCTGGCGGCAGGCGCCCGTGTGCATTACCTCTCATCGTTGAACCCTCGCCTCCTTGTAGAAGCCATGCAAAACGAGGGCATTACCATCTGCCTGATGGTGCCGGCACTTGCGCGGCTCATCCACAAGCGAATCATGTCGAACGTGGAATCGCTGAGCGGGGCGAAGAAAGCCGTTTTTAATATCCTTTTCGGGGTTTCCGGTATTTGCCTGTCCATGGGTCTTCGCGTCGGGCATCTCTTGCTTTCCCAGGTGAAGAAGAATCTCGGCCCGGATTTGCGTTTTTTTGCTAGTGGGGGGTCCGCACTAGACCCAAAAATTGCTCGCGATTTGCTGATTCTGGGAATTGAAGTGCTACAGGGGTATGGTTTGACGGAAACCTCCCCCGTTACCCATGTGACTCCGCCGGGGGCGCCGAACAGAATCGGAACAGTCGGCCCAGCGATTCCGGGGGTGGAGGCGCGTATCGTACCTGTAGAAGGTGCTGACGAGGGAGAGGGAGAAGTACTTGTACGAGGACCGAACGTGATGCAAGGCTACTTCGAGAACCCTGAACTCACGGCGGAAGTCTTGCGCGATGGATGGTTTCATACCGGAGACATCGGCCGTCTCGACACGGAGGGCTACCTCACGATATGCGGTCGATCCAAGAACGTCATCGTCTCGGAAGCGGGGAAAAACATCTATCCCGAAGAGGTGGAAGAGCAGCTTCTCGAGAGCGAGTGGTTTCAGGACGTGTGCGTCATCGGCAGGAAGACGTCCCGAGGCGGCGAGGAGGTATTCGCCGTCGTGGTGCTCGACCCCGAAGCCGACCTGCCCGAAGAAGGCGAGAAGCGAGCAGCTTTGGCCGATTCCGAGCTTAAGCGCCTGAGCGCGCATCTCGCGGATTACAAGAGAGTGGCCGGTTTTGTCCTCTGGCCCGAGGAGGAATTGCCCAAGACCACCACGCGCAAGCACAAGCGAGAGGACATCAAGGCGATATTGCGTGAGCGGTCAGAATTCACACCTGATGAATTCTAATAGTTTTTGTGAATTCATGGTTTCGGGAGTGTTTTGCTTTGTGATGCAATTTCATTACCAATACCACAGTAGAATGGATCGTTTTCGTATGGATTGGTCAGTCGTCCAAGCCCATAAGCGCAGGTTCGGGCGACTGATTGGTTTATCTCCATTGTTTGTGATATCTACCCTTCATTGAACAAATAACCCGAGCGTCTGGCGAACCTTTGCAGATTTTCTTCAGCGAGGGCGTCAACGTGATGAGGAAAACAAATCGATGGAATCCGCCGACAGGTTACGATCAATACGGGACGCCTCACTGGCGCTGCTGCCATGGCTTTCCGAGACCAGGCGCGCCATTCACATGAATCCCGAACTCGGCTACGAGGAGTTTGAAACCTCTCGCCTCATTGTGGAGAACCTCGAGAGTTTCGGGCTTGATGCGCATGCCGGCATCGCGGAAACGGGAGTAGTCGGCCTGTTCGAGACGGGACGCCCCGGCCCCACCATCGGCATACGCGCCGACATGGATGCGCTCTCTATCGATGAGTCCAACGACGTGCCCTACAAGAGCCGCCAACCGGGGAAGATGCACGCCTGTGGTCATGACGCCCATGTGAGCATGCTGCTGGGCGCGGCGCGCCTGCTTTCCGAGAACAGAAACTGGTTCGATGGTTTGGGGGGTAACGTCAAATTCATCTTTCAGCCGGCTGAGGAGGGCAAAGCCGGCGGCAAGAGAATGGTGGAAGAGGGCGTTCTGGAGGAGCCCCGGGTCGACCTCCTCATCGCCGCGCACGTGTGGCCCGACATGCCTGCCGGCCGCATCGCCACGCGGTCGGGGCCTTCGCTGGCGGCGGGAGACAGGCTCCAGATTTTCGTGAGAGGCAAAAGCTCGCACGCGGCGTATCCCCATAAATCCAAGGACGCCCTGCTGGCCGGCTGCCATCTGGTGACCGCGCTTCAAAGCATCGTGAGCAGAAACGTCGGCCCTCTCGAATCCGCCGTTCTCTCCATCACGACTTTCGAGTCCGGCGTTGCTTTCAACATCGTGCCGCGCGATGCGAGGATACGAGGCACCATCCGCACGCACGACCCGAAGGTCAGGGCGAAGGTGGCCGAGCGCGTGCGGGCCGTGGCGCGCGGTGTGGCGGAAGCCTTCGACGTGGAAATCGACGTGGAACTCACGCCGGGGTATCCCGTTCTGGTGAACCACGAGGCGGCCGCCGCACTCGTCGAAACTGCGGGCGTTCAGGTTCTCGGGGCAGAGAACGTGGAGGAAATGCCGATTTCAATGGGGGCCGAGGATTTCTCCTATATGGCGGAGAAACGGCCCGGCGCCTTGTTCCGCGTGGGTATATCGAACGAAGAAAAAGGGTTCGTGCACGGACTGCATTCCGATCTGTTCGACCTGGATGAGGACGCGCTGCCGGTCGGCGTGAGCGTCTTCGCTCAAGCTGTGGTCGAGTTCCTGGGAAATTCGGAAAAGTATCTCGCCTAGATTTTCAGGGTTCCTCCGAGGGAGAATATCTTTGAGGTCGTCGATTTTCGCGCGGAGACTCCCGCCTTGATGATCGAGCCATTTGTTTTTCTCGCTCTGAGCGCGGCGCTCTCTTTCACCTGTGCGGATATCTTCGCGCGCAAAGGCTTGCAGTACGCCAATCATTTCGTGGGCGCCACCATCACGCTGGTGGGGGAGTTGCTCTTCTTCGTTCCGTTGATTTTTCTCCTGGGTCCCTCGTTCCCGGAAATGGGCGTGCATTATCTGTGGGTGATGATTGGCGGCCTGTGCAATCCGGGTCTTTTCCTTATCTTCTTCCTGATTGGCATCCACCGGATTGGCGTAGCGCGCGCGGCGCCCATAAAGGGGATGTCTCCCATATTCGCCGCTCTTTTCGCACTTATTTTTCTGGGAGAGGACCCGGCCTGGTATCATCTGGCAGGTATTGTGTTCGTGGTTGGCGGCATCGTGTTGCTCGTATCGGGTAAGACGCAAGGGCGATGGAGCCGCTGGGATACCCGGTGGCCCCTGATCGCGGCGATCATATCTGGATTTGGAGCCATGTCCTGGAAGAAGGGGCTGGTCGCCTTTCCGAGTGCTCTTCCCGCCTCGATGGTAGGCGCCTCCGCCGCTCTCGTCCTGGTGGGCGCATACACCTGTTACGCCTTGCGCGAAGAGGAAGCGGGAGACGTGAAACACGCGTTTTGTCCGTATCTGCTGGGCGGGATAGCGGCGGGGATGGGAATTTTTCTCTTCACCTCCGCCTTGCAGGTGAGCCAGGTTTTCCGGGTGGTGCCGCTCGTTCAGATCAGCCCCTTGTTCACCGTGCTTTTCAGCGTGATTTTTCTGAGGAGAGCCGAATTCATCACATGGCGCGTACCCGCGGGAGCAGTCCTCACCGTGAGCGGGGTGATCTTGGTCGTCTTGCGTGTTTGAAACGATGGAGCAGGATGGACTTTCGGCCCGAAAACCAGTATAAATCCACCCCTTGATGGTTCGGGATTTCCCGTCCCGCCCATCATGGAGTTTGCTTGTCCCCATCGTCTAGCCTGGCCCAGGACACCGGCCTTTCACGCCGGCAACAGGGGTTCGAATCCCCTTGGGGACGCC
>WTGD01000112.1 GCA_011523725.1 Nitrospinota bacterium | reverse complement strand
CACAATCTGCTGGGCCATTATTCGGGCAACTGGGCGGTCCGCGCCAAGGCGCGGGAGCTGGGCCTCAACCTCCCGCAGGAGAAGGAAAAGGACGTGGTCGAGCGGGTCCGGGCAGAGATTCGCTGGCGCAAGCGGCAACTGGGGAACGAGGAGTTCGAGGCCATCGTCCGGGAAGTTTGCTGAGAAAAGTCGCTTTTTCGCCGAAGTTGCGCACGACGCTTCGGAATAGATCATGGATAAGGAGAAAACATGAAACTCGAAGGCAAAGTCGCATTCATCACGGGCGCCTCGGGCGGCATCGGCGGCGCCATCGCGCGCACCTACGCGAGCGAGGGAGCGAGCGTCGCCCTGGCCGCCCGCTCCGTCGACAAACTCGAAGCGCTCGCAAAAGAAATCGAGGCCATGGGTCGAAAGGCGCTCGTCTGCCCGTGCGACGTCATGAAGGATGAGGACATCCTGAGATCGCTCCGAAGGACGGTCGACGAACTCGGCCCCATTGACATCCTCGTGAACAACGCCGGCATCGTGAGCTTTGAAGCCGTTCACGAGCTTCCCGATGCGGTGTGGGAGCGCACCATGCAGATCAACGCCAAGGCGCCGTTTACGGCGATACGCGAGGTTCTGCCCTCGATGCTCGATCGCAAATCGGGAAAGATCATCAACGTGGCGTCGGTCTCGGGGAAGATCGGCCTGGCCTACAGGAGCGCCTACGCGGCGTCGAAACACGCCGTTTTGGGCCTCACCAAAGCGCTCTCGGCCGAAGTCGCCCCGTTCGGCATCACGGCGAACTGCATCTGCCCCACCTTCGTCTCCACGGGCATGTTCGAGGAGAGCATCCAGAAGTGGGCTGACGAGACGGGCAAGAGCTTCGAGGAGCAGTCTGAAGAGCTCAGAAACAGGGTGCCGATGAAGCGCTTCATCGAATCGGAGGAGTGCGCTCCGCTGGCGCTTCTTCTGGCGTGCGACGATTCATGCGGCATCACCGGCCAGGCCATCAACGTGGACGGCGGCTTCGTTCAATTCTAACCGGGAGACCCGCATGCGGCTCAAGGACAAGGCGGCCATCATCACGGGAGCGGGCAGCGGCCTGGGCGAGGCCATCGCAAGGCGCTTCGCTGAGGAAGGCGCGTCTTTGCTCCTCTGCGACAAAAACGCCAAGGCCGTGGAAACTCTCTCGAACGAACTCTCAGCTCAAGGGATCGGCGTACTGGCTTGCGAGGCCGACGTTTCGGATTCCGCCGACGTCCAGGAGATGGCCGAATCCTGCCTGAAGGCGTTCGGCAAAATCGACATTCTCATCAACAACGCGGGCATCTCGCCCAAGAAGGCATATCTCGAATACACCGAAGACGACTGGGACGCCGTGATCGACGTGAACCTGAAAGGGGAATACCTCTGCGCCCGCGCCGTCTCGGAGAACATGATGGCGAGGCGCTGCGGCCGCATCGTCAACCTCTCCTCATCCGCATGGCGCTCGGGCGGCTTCGCGGGCGGAATTCCCTACACGTCGGCCAAGGCGGGCGTCATCGGCCTCACGCGCTCGCTCGCCAAGACGCTGGGGCCGTACGGCATCACCGTGAACGCCATCGCGCCCGGCCCCACGGCCACGCCGCTCACGGACGAATGGCTCCCCGCCCGCCAGGAAGAAATCGTGAAGCAAATCCCGCTCGGCCGCGTGGGCAGACCCCTGGACGTAGCCAACGCCGCGCTTTTCCTGGCCTCGGATGAGGCGGAATACATCACGGGCATCTGCCTGGACGTGCACGGCGGCATCGCCATGGGCGGTTGATTCAACAAGATGAGGCGTCGACTTGATTTCGGCAATGACCCCGAATGGTTTGACCCTACGGAGTATCTCCCGGCTGAGAGTTGGGTTGCTTCTCATGATCTGGCGGAGGTGACGCCTGACGACCTCCAAAATAAAATCCGATAACGGAACCGGCAAGAGTGCCGAAAGCGGTGATGACCTGCTCGAAATGATCCGGAAACACCTGTGCGCCAAACACCAAAATATTCACGAACGAACCGACGATCAACAAAGCCAGCATCGCCCGCACGGAACCTCTGGGAAGGTTCAAACCCCTGAGAGATTTGGAAGATTCATCAGATCGTCGAGCCCAATTTGCATAAACGGGCGCCCCTATCAAGACCAGCAAAACCAACAATAATTCAATCCAAAAAAGTGGTTCATTAAGCCACATGATTTTAGAAGCGTTAGCCCCTGATCCCACCTGTTGGGTGGCGGCGTGCGCTATACTCGTAAACATGAGAAATCTCCTTCTCATTCGTTCTATTCAATTGAGCAGTATTGTCGATGAAGTGTTGTGCCAATTCAAGGATGCGTTTCGTCTTCCAAAGAGTTAGGCCAGCCCGGGTTTTTCTGCCATTGGCGAAACGGCCGTGATTCAAGCGCGCTCCAACGCTCCGCTTGCATTTTTCCTCCCTGCATGACACCCTTTTTCGGTTCATGAATCATTGTTCGATGCCAGTCGAGAAAGCGCATTATCCGCCGCTTCATTGGTAGCCGGTAGATGGGTTATCCGCATGTTCTCGACGCAAACAAACAAATCCGAATCCGGGATGTCACATATTGGAGAGGAACCCGCCATGAACCTGCCCTTTGATGACAACAAGCTCAGCGCCTTGATGGAAGACCAGGGAGCGGACGTCGTTCTCGCCACTTCGAAGGAGAACGTTCGCTACCTGCTCGGCGGCTATCAGTTCTTTTTCTTCGCCCACAAGGACGCCATCGGCGTCAGCCGCTACCAGCCGATAGTGGGTCTCCCGAAGGGCGCGCCCGACAAGGCGTTCTACATCGGGAACATCATGGAAGGCTGGCAGCAGGAAGTCGAACCCGTGTGGGTGCCCGAGAAGAGGAACAACCAGTGGCACACCGATCAGGCCGGCAAGGACGCGGCCGATTTCATCCGCAGGCTCGGCCACGAGAAAGGCACCGTGGCGGTGGAGAAATGCTTCCTCCCGGCGGACTCCTACGAGGCGCTTCAGGAGGAGTTGCCCGACGCCAAGTTCATCGACGCCGTCTACCTGCTCGAAGAACTCCGGGCCGTGAAGCAGCCCCACGAGCTCACCCTGCTGAAAGAGGCTTCTGAAACCATCGTCGAGTGCATGCTCGACGTCATGAAGAGCACGGCTCCGGGCACCACCATGTACGAGGTCGCGGACGAGATGAAAAAACTCGAGACCCAAAGGGGACTCGACTTCGAGTATTGCCTCACCTGCACGGGGCCGAGCTACAACCGCGCCCCATCGAACGCCACCTGGGATGAGGGGAACATCCTCTCGCTCGATTCGGGCGGGAACAAGCAGGGGTACCTGGGGGATCTCTGCCGCATGGCCGTCCTGGGCGAGCCCACGCCGCTCATGGAGGATCTGCTCGGGGAAATCCAGGCCGTGCAGACGGCCGCGCGCGCGGTCGTGCGTCCGGGAGTCACGGGCCAGGAAATCTACGAGGCCGCCCTCAAGGAGCAGGCCAAGTGCGAACACGACGACGAGATGGTCTTCCTCGCGCACGGCATGGGCATCATCCAGCACGAAGCGCCGCACCTCACCTCCTCGGGCGTCGTGCCCTACCCCGCCACCTATGAAACCAGGGGCCTCGAACCCGGGATGGTGATCTCCATCGAAACCGACATGAAGAACCCCGAAGTCGGCTTCGTGAAACTCGAGGACACCGTGGTCGTCACCGAGGACGGATTTGAAGCTTACGGCGACGATGGACGGGGCTGGAACATCGGCGGCGCGTAGACTCCGTTTCGAAAACGCTAAGGAACCGGCAGGTGGATTTTCGGATCAACCCTGAAAATGAAGATTTGCTCGAACGCGCGAAAATCTACGCGAAGGAAATCCTGGCCCCGAGAGCCGAAAAGATCGACGAGGAAGGAATTTTCCCCCGCGAGAATTTCGACGATCTGGCGAGGGAAGGCTTCACCTCCCTGACGCTCCCGAAAGACCTGGGCGGCAGAGACCTCTACGAGGACACCGCCACCTACTCGATGGTCCTCTACGAGCTCTCCAAGGGCTGCACGAACACGGCCATGCTCTTCCACATGCACAGCTCCATCTCCCACGTCATCACCTACCTGGGAACGGATGAGCAAAAGCGCAGGTACGGCGAGATCATCCGGGGCGGAAAGATCATCGCGAGCTACGCGAGCGAGAACACATCGAGCCTTCACGGTGTCTGGCGCATGGAGACGAAGGCGATTCGAGACGGCGACGTCTACAGGATCAACGGCAGGAAATACTTCTGCTCCATGGCCGGCGAGGCGGATTACTACGTGCTCTGGGTGCAGCTCGAAGAGGAGGAAGACCTCACGAAAAGCCTTGGGTTGCTCATCGCGCCCTCGGACAATCCCGGATTCAAAATCGATCAGGAGTGGAACTCCTTCGCCATGCGCGGAACGATAAGCCACTCGATGATATACGACGACGTGAAGATACCGGTGGAGGATCTGGTGGGCCGGGGCGGCGACCCGATACGCCCCGACGTTCTGCCCAAGTTCGGTTTCGGCTATTCCGCCGTCTACCTGGGCGCGGGCGGAGGCGCCTTCGACTGGGTGGTCGACTACGCGCAAACCCGGAAGCTCATGCCCGACAACGTGCCCATCGCCTCATACCCCGCCATACAGCGCCAGATCGGGGAGATGAAAATCGCGCTTGAGGGCGCGATCCTCATGCTCCAGCGAGCGGGCTGGATGATCAACGCCCACGGCGCGGACAAGGCGTACGGCGCCATCAACGAGGCGAAATACGTTTGCGCGGAAGCCTCCGCCTTCATCACGGAAAAAGCGCTCAAGGTGGCCGGCGGCCCGGGACTGTTCCGGCACAACCCGCTCCAGCGCTTTCACCGCGAGGCGAGAGCGGGCCTCATCATGCCGCCCAACACGGAAAAGTGCCTGGAACTCACCGCCAAAACCGTGCTGGAGGGCAGCGCGAACGTGCTGGGTTCGTAACGGATGGGAGGAGCATCGCCGATGAGTGATAGCGCAAATCTTCCTCCCTATTTCCGTCCCCCGCTCGAATATCCCGATTACGCGTTCCATGGACTGCTCAAAACGGCGTGCGCGCGCCGCCCCGACGCCGTCGCCCTGGTGGACGGGGAGGTCCGCATGAGCTTCCGGGAACTCGACGCCCTCTCGAACGCCTGCGCCCGCGCCATGCTCGCCGCGGGCGTGGGGATCGGGGACCGCGTCGGCCTGTTCCTCCCCAATTCGGCCGAATTCGAGATCGCCGCTTTCGGCGCATCGAAGACAGGCGCCGTCTTCACGCCGATGAACCCCGCCTACAAGGAAGCAGAAGCCGCGTATCAGCTAAACGATTCGGGCGCCAGGATTCTGATCACGACGGCCGAGGGCGCCGCCGTGGTTCGAGAAGTGCGGAAGGAATTACCGACGCTCGAAACTGTCATCGTCACGGATGAGGGCGCAGGGGACGCCCGCTTTGCGGACTGGATAGGCGCACACTCGGCGGAGAACCTGCCCGAACCCGAAATCGACACCGCCGAGGATTTAATCGCCCTGCCCTATTCGAGCGGCACGACGGGCATTCCCAAAGGCGTGATGCTCACCCACAGGAATCTGGTGTCGAACTACCACCAGTGCGTGGCGAACCATCACATTACCGACCGGGATTCGGGGCTCCTGTTTCTGCCGCTTTACCACATCTACGGCGCGCTGATCATGGGCGCGCTCATTCTCGCCGGCGCCACCCACGTGCTGATGAAACGCTTCACCGTGCCTGACGCCCTGCGTCTCGTGGAAGAACACAAGCTCACGCTCTTCTACGGCGTGCCGCCCGCGCTCCTGGCCATCGCGCACCATGAAAACCTGGGCGACTACGACCTCTCTTCCCTGAGGTACATCATGAGCGGGGCCGCGCCCCTGCCGCCCGAGGTGAGGCGCGTCGTGCAGGAGAAAACGGGCGTGCTCACCTTCATGGGTTACGGCCTCACCGAAGCATCGCCGCTCACGCACATGAACCCGCCCGTGGAAGAGTTCATCCGGGAGGAATCGGTGGGACCTCCCATTTCCGATCAGGAGCAAAAAATCGTCGACGTGGAAACGGGAACGACGGAACTGCCCGTGGGCGAGGCGGGCGAGTTGATCATCAAGGGGCCCCATATCATGAAGGGCTACTGGAACGCGCCCGAGGCCACCGCCGAGGCGCTGCGCGACGGCTGGCTCCACACGGGCGACATCGGGCGGGTGGACGAGCAGGGCTACGTCTATCTGATGGACCGGAAAAAGGAGATGATCAAGTACAAGGGCTTCGCCGTTGCGCCCGCCGAACTCGAAGCGTGCCTGCACTTGCACCCCGACGTTGCGGACGCGGCCGTCGTCCCCAGGTCGGACGCCGAGGCGGGCGAGATACCCGTGGCCTTCGTGGTTCCCAAAGAAGGCGTCCAGATCGACGAAGAGGTCCTGATGGACTTCGTGAACGAAAAAGTGGCCGGCTACAAGCACATTCGCACGGTGGCCTTCATCGACGCCATCCCGAAATCGGGCAGCGGGAAGATACTGCGCCGTTTGCTGAAAGAAAAAACGTAATATCGTTTTCATTTTCGAACTCTTGAACGAGAATCCATGGACCTGCGCATAAACCCGGAAAACGAGGCCTTGATCGAGAAGGCCGGAGAACTCGCCCGAGACGTACTGGCCCGCTACGCGGACGAATGCGATCAGGAGCAACGCTTCCCGAGAGAAAGCTTCGACGCCCTGATCCGGGAGGGCTTCACGCGCCTCACGCTGCCCGAGTCCTACGGCGGGAGGGCGCTCTGGCGCGACCCGGTCTGCTACACCATGGTGTTTCACGAATTGAGCAAGGGCTGCACGAACACCGCCATGACGCTCCACATGCACAGCTCGATCCTCTACTTCCTCCTCACACTTTCGGATGAAGAGCAAAAAGACCGCTTCGCCGAGGCGGCCCAAAACGGCGCCATCTTCGGCAGTCATGCGGGCGAGGCGGCCTCCAGCCCCCAGTGGAACCGCACCATCACCACGCGCGCCCGAAAAGATGGCGAGGAATACGTCATCAACGGCCAGAAGTATTTCTGCTCCATGGCCGGTGAGGCGGACCATTACGTGCTCTGGTGTCTGCTCGAAGATGTCGAGGAACTCCAGGCCGG
Source organism: Nitrospinota bacterium (assembly GCA_011523725.1). Lineage (GTDB taxonomy): Bacteria > UBA8248 > UBA8248 > UBA8248 > UBA8248 > Bin107. The sequence goes on along the minus strand of WTGD01000112.1, from coordinate 9,018 downwards.
CCTCCGCTGGGCGGTGCTGGACAAGAACCTCGCCGGCATCACCATCCCGAGCCGCTGGGACGCCTTCGCCATGCGGGGCACGGCCAGCCACGCGCTCGCCTATGAGAACGTGCGGGTTCCGGCGCGCAACATCGTGGGCACGGGCGAGGGCATCCTCCAGCCCGATTTCGTCCCCAGGTTCGGCCTGGGCTACGCCGCCGTCTACCTGGGCGCGGGCGCCGCCTCACTGGACTGGATCGTGGACTACGCGCTCAAGCGCAAACTCCTGCCCGACAACGTGCCCATCGCGAGCTACCCGGCGATTCAGCGACAGATCGGGGAGATGAAGATCGCTTATGAGACCGCGCTCATCATGATCCAGAAAGCCGCCTGGGTGCTGGAGACCCGGGGCGCGGAAAAGGCCATCCCCTTCATCAACGAGGCGAAATACACCGCTTCCGAAGCGGCGGCTTCCATGACGGAAAAGGCGCTCAAGATCGCGGGCGGACCCGGACTGCTGAACGACAAGCCGCTCCAGCGGTTTCACCGCGACGCCCGGGCCGCGCTGGTGATGCCGCCCAGCACGGAGAAGTGCCTGCAAATGGCGTCGAACTACGTTTTGAGTCAAAATGAGGCGAAATCCATCTTCTGACCAAGTCTGAAACTTCTCGCGAGGGATAGCGCATGAAAAGCGGAAACGGCTCGGACCTGTTCCTGGAAACACTCATCGACGAGGGCGTCGACTGCATGTTCGGCAACCCGGGCACCACCGAGCTGCCTCTGATGGACGCGCTGGTGAACGAGAACAGGCTCGACTACATCCTCTGCCTCCAGGAGTCCGTCACCATCGGCGCGGCGGAGGGCTACGCCTACGCCACCGGCGGCGTGGGCGTGGTGAACCTCCACGTGGCGCCCGGTCTCGGCAACGCCATGGGGATGCTCTACAACATCAAGCGGGCCGGCACGCCCCTCATCGTCACGGCGGGCAACCAGGGCCAGCGCGGCCAGCTCTCCGAGCCCGTGCTCTGGGACGATCTGCCGCGCATGGCGGAGCCGCTCACCAAGTGGTCCTACGAGGTGCGGCGAGTGGAGGATCTGGAGCAAAGCGTCCGCCGGGCGGTCAAATACGCGCTCACGCCGCCCACGGGCCCGGTTTTCCTCTCGCTTCCCGGCGACGTCATGCTCGCCGAGACGGGAGGCCTCACAGGCCGCCCCACGCGGCTTTCGAGCGCCTTCCCCGCGCCTGCGGAATCCATCGAGCGCGCGGCGCAGATGCTCGCCGAAGCCGAGAACCCCTACATCGTCACCGGCTCGCGCGTCACCCGCTCGGGCGCGGTGGGCGAGGTCACCCGGCTGGCGGAGCGCATCGGGGCGAAGGTGTTCTCGGACAACCGCCCGAACTCCCTCTCGGTCTCCCTCACCCATCCCCTGTACGCGGGAGAACTCCTGAACACCATCGATCCGCTGCTGGATCAGATCGAAGACGCGGACGTCGTGTTCTTCATCGGCACGGAGACCTACACCTTCTCCTTCCCGCCGGAGGGGCCGCTGGCGCCGCGCGGCGCGCGAATCATCCATCTCGACCTGGACCCCTGGGAGATCGGCAAGAACTTCCCCGTCGACGTCGCCATGCTGGGAGACCCCAAGACCACGCTCGTCGGACTCACCGAGTCGGTGGAGAGGAAAATGGGTGAGGCGGGCCTTCAAAGCGCAAGCGAGCGCCGCGCGTGGATCGAGAAGGAACTGGCGGCGTCGAGAAGAGAGGTCGCCCCCAAAGCGGGCGAGGACGGCGGCCCCCTGACGAAAGAGACCTTCCAGGCCGCATTCGGAGAGGCGCTGCCTCAAGGGACGGCGCTGGTGGATGAATCCCTCACCATGGGACACGGCGGAGGCCTCAAGAGCGCGATAGCAGGCAAGATAGATTCCATCTTCGGCATGAAGGGAGGCGGCATCGGCCTGGGCCTGCCCAGCGCGCTGGGCGTCAAGAAGGCACTCCCCGATACGCCCGTGGTCTGCCTCTCGGGAGACGGCTCCGCGATGTACGCCATCCAGGCGCTCTGGAGCGCAGCGAAATACGACCTGGACGCGGTGTTCGTGATTCTGAACAACAAGAGCTACCGGATCCTCAAAGAGCGGGTCTTAAGGCTCGACGGCAAGACGCAGGAGCACCGACAATTCGTCGCCATGGATTTCAAGGAGCCAGAGCTCGACTTCATCCAGATGGCCGGATCCATGGGCGTAGACGCAGTGAGAGCGAAAACGCCGGCGGAACTCAAAGAGGCTATGCAGAAGGGACTGGCGGGCGGCAAGCCGTATCTCATCGACGCCCACATCGAATATGAACGCCTGGAGAACTAGGACACCTCAGGCCACGCCCATCTTCGCGCCGTAGGCTTCGAGCGCCTGCTCGAAACAGGCGAGCGGCGCGCGAACGACGCCCGCGCCCACCTGGCCGACGCCGGGTTCCTTGTGCGCAATGCCTGTGTTGATGACGGGTGTAACGCCCAGCTTCACCACCTTCGTGATGTCGACCCCTGTGGGAACCCCCTGAAAATCGAGGGAGGGAATCATCCACTCGGGGTTCCGGCCCTGGGTGATCTCGTACATGGCGCGCGAATAATTCAGCGCGTCCGCAGCGCTCCCCGCCCCCACGAACCCGACGACGGCGGGCGCTGCGGCCATGGCGAATCCCCCCAGCCCCATCGTCTCGATGATCGTGGAATCGCCCATGTCCGGATTGGCGTCGTCTTCTCCGAAGCCGGGGAAATACAACCCCTCGGGCATCTCGACCGGCGCGGTGAACCACGCATCCCCCGTCGCGCTCACCCGGATGCCGAAATCCGTTCCGTTGCGGCACATCGCCGTGACGATGCTCGACGCCTCGATGCCGCGCACCGGGTCCATCACCGCCTTGCCGGTCGCCATCGCGACGTTCAGGAAGAACTGATCGTTTCCGCCGATGAACGACAATACCTCCTCGAGCGCCTTGCTCTCCCGCACGACGCGCGCCAGCGCGGGCGCCGCCTCGCGCACGAAGAGGCTCGTGCAGGCCACGTTGCGCTGGTGCATCTCGTCTCCCATCGAAAGCCCCCGCGCGATGATGCCCTTGAGCGGCAGCCCCCCGATGGACTGGAGAGCGTCCGAGAGCGCGGGCGCGAGGCGCTCCGCCAGCCAGCGCAGCCGGTTCAGCACCTCCTCGTCGTTCCCGCCGAAGCGCATCACCTTCCCCAGACCCTCGTTCAGGGTGCAATACGCCCGGTTCCCGAATTTTCGGTTCTCCACGATCATCACCGGCATCGAGCGCGTGGTAATGCCCGTCATGGGGCCAACGGCGTCGAAATGATGATTGGGATGAAAGGCGATTCCGCCCGAGGCGGCAAGCGCTTCGCCCGAGGCCAAATCATCCGCCCAGCCCTCCAGGACGGCCGCTCCCGCAACCGCCCCGCGCAGGGGGCCGCACATCCGCTCCCACTCGATCGGGGGTCCGGCATGAAGGAGAACGCCCTCCTCCAGGCCCGGTATCACCTCGCCCGCCGGGCGCACGTCCACCAGGACGGGCTCCGCCTCCGTGATGCGTGTGAGCGCTTCTGCATTCGCGTCGGTGATCACGCCCATCTATTCCGCCTCCCGCCAGGACGTCTCCGAGACGTTCTCCACGATAACGCGTCCCCCTTTCACCACGAATCGCTTCTCGGGCTGAGCGATGAGAATATCGTCGTAATTCATAGAATCCAGGACCACGAAATCGGCCGCGCAGCCGGATCGCAAGCCGTAGCCATCCTCCACTCCCAATGCCTTCGCCCCGTTCGTCGTGAAAAGTTCGGGAACCAGACTTCTGTCCGATGCGCCGCTCATGTGGAGCGCATGGGCGAGGAGGAGGCCGAGTTCGAGCAAATCGCCGCGCCCTGAGGGCGTGAAGGCGTTGCGGATGTTGTTTGATGAAATGGCGACGTTGACCCCTGCGCTCAACAGCTCCTTGACGGGGGCGAGGCTCCTGAAGCGAGGCGGCGCATCCCCCCTGCCGCCCAGGAACAGATCCGTCGCAGGCAGGGGCAGGACGGAGATGCCGGCCTCGAGAATCTTCTCGATAACAAGCGCGGCATCATCCGGCGGCATGGCGCCCAGGGAGGTGAGATGACCGACGGCCACCCTGCCCCCCAAGCCGGCGGCCATCGTGCGGGCGGCCACGGACTCGATATTCCTCACCCGGGGGTCGTCCGCGAAATCGAGATGAAAATCCAGGCCGCAGCCGAACGCCTCGGCCATCCCGAAAACGATATCCAGGTGCCGCTCGGCGTCCAGATCGTTGTACGGGATTCCGCCCACGAGGTCCCCGCCCATCCGCATGGCCTCGCGCATCAGGTCCTCCGTTCCCGGCTGCTGCTCGATGCCTTCCTGGGGGAAAATGACGAGTTGAAAATCCGCAAGCTCTGCGTATTTCTCCTTGAGCGCCAGGGCGACTTCCACCCCCTTGAGTCCGACGATGGGGTCGACCTCCACCTGCGCGCGAAACCAGGTGGCGCCGTGCCGGATGCACATGCGCAGCGCGCGTTCGGCGCGCTCCATGACGTCTCGTTTCGTGACGGTCTTCTTGAGCGCCAGCGTGATGGAGATGGCGTCTTCGAGCGTGCCGGAAAGATTGGGCTCGCGCTCTTCCAGAAACGCCTTGTCCAGATGGATGTGGCTCTCCACGAACGCGGGGAGCACGGCGCGGCCGCCCAAATCGGTCTCCGCGCAGCCGGCCCCGTTCTCGACCCCCGGCGATATTCTGGAAAACCGGCCCCCGGTGACGCACAGATCCACCAATGGCCCGCCCGAATCGATTCTGGCGTTCCTGAAAATTCTATCGTGCGTCATCTCTGCGCCCATGACTATTTAACCGGAATGAAACATCACCCTGACAGATACGAAACGCGCATCGCCCATAACCGTAAAACGGAAAAGCTCGATTTTTCGAACTCTATCTTTCCGCGCCGGTTTTCGCCAGCGAAGAAGGCGGAAGCGAGAAAAATCCCGTTTCCCGTCAGCTTGACCCATGCCTGGAATCGTGGACATAATGAGGCACTCGGAACCATACATCACCTCGGTTCTCATGGGATTTGACGACCCGGTGACGGGCATCGGGGGACTTGCTTTCAGGCGTACCGTCCCCGGACGAGAGAGAGACTTGCATGACCACTCTGAGCTTCACGAACATCCTCGTTCTCAGCTATAACTCGCTCTCCTACGCCGCGATTCTGTTTCTCCTGGCGAGCGGGCTCTCGCTCATCTTCGGCGTGATGCGCATCGTGAACCTCGCGCACGCCGCTTTTTTCCTCTTCGCCGGCTACCTCGCCCTGGAATTCTACAACATCATTTTCGGCTCCCTGAGCCTGATGCCCCGTATCATCCAGCTCGTCTCGTGGACACTGCTCTATTTCGCATGGCGGGGGCTCACGGCCTACGTCGCTCCCAGACACGCGGCGCTCGTGCTCCTGCTTGCCTACATCGTTATCGAAACCCTGTGCAGCCTGGTATGGGGTTTCAGATTCTTCGAACTCTTCTTCCCGCACGTACCCGTCAAACCCGTCGACCGGATCAATTTCCCGGGCATGATGACCGCCATCGTCGTCGCCCTCGCCATCGCGGCGCTGTGCGGGATGTTCATCGAGCGCTTTTTCCTGCGCCGCCTCGGGCAGGACACGCTCTCCCAGGTGCTGGTGACCATCGGCTTCGCGTTTATCTTACAAGACGGCTCCCTCTACACCTGGGGCGGGGACAACTTCATGCTCAAACAGCCCTGGCCCCTGAACTTCAGCGCCGTCGTCTGGGGCCTCTCGCTGCCCCAGTACCGCGCCTTCATGATCGTCATCGCCGTCGTGGTGGCCGCCGCCCTGTTCCTGGGGATAGAGCGCACCCGCCTCGGCGCCATCATGCGCGCGGCGGTGGACGACCCCGAGATGGCGCGCGGCATCGGCATCAACACCAACGTCGTGCAAATGGCGATTTTCGCCATCGGGGCGCTGCTGGCCGCCACGGGCGGCGTGGTGGGCGGCGCGTTCTTCGGCGTCTACCCGGGACTCGACTTCGAGATACTCCCCTACGCGTTCGCCGTGGTGATCATCGGGGGACTCGGCAGCCTGGGCGGCGCCGTGCTCGGCAGCATCGTGGTCGGCTTCATCGAGAACTTCGGGACCGCGCTGTTTCCCGAACTCTCCTACTTTGCGCTATTTGCGCCCATGGCCATCATTCTGGCGATCAAGCCGACCGGCCTGTTCGGAAAGGGTTGAGTCGTGGTGGAGAACCTGGCGGAAAAAAGAAGGATATTCATCGTACTGGGCGTCTTCGTCGCTCTGGGCGCCGTCACGCCGTTTTTGGACCTCTTCATGCAGAGCCTGGTGACGGAGATACTCGTGTTCGGCATCCTGGCGATGAGCCTGGACCTTCTGCTGGGGTTCACCGGGCTGGCCTCCCTGGGGCACGCCGCCTATTTCGGCGTCGCCTCCTACACCACGGCCATCATCATGACGAAACAAGACTGGACGTGGACCTTCGCCGCCTTCCAGTGGGCGGACTCGCTGGGACTGGGCCTTTTCTACATCTTCATCTTCGCGCTGGTCGTTGCCACGGCCTTCGCCGCGTTCTTCGGTTTTCTGGCCATACGCGCGGTGGGCGTGTATTTCCTGATGATCACCCTCTCCCTCGCCATGGTCATCTGGGGTCTGGCGTACCGCTGGAGCGCCGTGACGGAAGGGGACAACGGCATCATCGTACTGGGGAGGCCCTCCCTGTTCGGCATATCGCTGGAATCGGAGATACCGTTCTTCTACTTCACCCTCGCGGTCTTTCTCATCTGCCTGGGTCTGATGTACATGTTCGTGAGGAGCCCGTTCGGAAAGACCCTGGTCGGCATCAGGGAGCGCGAGGAGCGCATGCAAATGCTCGGCTACAACATCTGGCTCCACAAATACCTCGCGTTCATCATCGCGGGCGTGTTCAGCGGCGTGGCGGGCGTGATGTGGACGCTGTTCAACCTCTTCGTGAGTCCGCCGGACATCGAACTCATCACCTCGGCCGAGGCGCTGTTCATGGTGGCGCTGGGCGGACCCGCCACGCTGGTCGGCCCGGTGATCGGCTCGGCCATCATCAGGTCTCTGCAGCAGTTCATCAGCATCTACGTGGAGCGCTGGCCGCTGATCCTGGGCGCCATATACATCATCACCATCATGTTGGGACGCCTCTACGGCGTCGAGGGAATTCTCGGATTGTTCAGCAAGTTCCGTAAACCCGCCGCTCCGTCTGAAACCCCGGAGGGTTGAGGACGGCGCGGCACCCCGTCTCTTCGTCGAGACGAAACGATGGAGGAAAAAAAATGAAACGGAAATTCATCACCATCATCGCAGTGCTCGGCCTCGCCTTTTCCGCCGGTTTCGGCAGCGCGCAGGCGGCCGAGGTGCGCATCGGGTTCATCGCGCCGATGACGGGCATCTTCGCCCAGATCGGCAAGGACATGAGCAACGGCTTCAAGATGTACCTGGCGCACACGAAGAACAAGATGGGTCCCCTGGACGTCAAGTTCATCCTCGAGGACTCGACCGGCAAGCCGGCCGTGAACGTGCGCAAGGCGCTCAAGCTCATCAAGCGCGACAAGGTGCACATGTTCATCGGCGGCCTGCTCGCCAGCACCGGGTATGCGCTCGCGCCGGTGGGCGACCGCTTCAAGGTGCCCTACATCTCGCCCGTGCCTGCGGCGGACGACCTCACCCAGCGCAAGCTCTACAAGCACTTCCTGCGCAGCGGCTTCACGAGCAGCCAGAACAGCCATCCGCTCGGAGAATGGGCCTACGACCAGGGTTACCGCAACGTGGTCACCATCGGCGCCGACTACGCGTTCGGCTACGAGACCGTGGGCGGCTTCCAGAAAGCCTTCGAGGCGCGCGGCGGCAAGGTCGTCAAGAAGATCTGGGCGAAACTCGGCACGAAGGACTTCGGCCCCTACCTGCCGCAGATCCCCAAGGACGCCGACGCCATCTTCACGCTGATGGTCGGCCCCATGTCCCTGGCCTTCCCGAAGCAGTTCCGCGCCGCGGGATTCAAGATGCCGATGCTCGGCGGCGTGACGAGCGCGGACGAGTTCATCCTGCCCAGCATGGGCGATGAGGCGCTCGGCTACGTAACGGCCTCGCAGTACAGCGCCGCTCTGACGACGGACAAGAACAAGGCGTTCGTCAAGGAATACCAGCAGCGCTACGGGAAGATGGCCTCCTACTACTCGGAGTCCTGCTACACCACGGGCCAGTGGGTGGACCTCGCGCTCAAGAAAATCGGCTACAAGCCGGGGAACACCGACGCGTTCCTCAAGGCGTTCAAGGAGATCCGCATCGACGCCATCAGAGGGCCGGTGTATCTGGACGCATACGGAAACCCGGTGCACAACAGCTACATTCGCCGGGTGACGCGCGTGAAGGGAGACCGCCTGGGCCTTGGCGTGAAACCGAACTCGCTGTGGAACCTCGTGATCAAGACCTACCCGGCCGTGGGTCAGTTCTGGAAGTGGCCGGCGAAGGAGTACCTGAAAGACCCCGTGTACAGCAAGACTTTCCCGCCGTGCACGCATTGTAAATAAGAGCGAACCTCCCGCCGTCCGGGTTTCACAGCCTGGGCGGCGGATTCGCGCCGGTGGTCTTTCGGAGGAGCGAGCAGGTTTTGTCGAACGAACAACCAGGGCTGGAACTGGATAGCGTCACGAAGCACTTCGGCGGCCTTCACGCCGTCGAGGACGTGAACCTGCGCCTGAACCTCGGCGAGCGGCGGGGAATCCTGGGGCCGAACGGCGCGGGCAAGACCACGCTCTTTCACCTGATAACGGGCGTGCTTCCGCTCACCTCGGGCCGCGTCCGCCTTTTCGGGCAGGACGTCTCGGGGTGGCCCACACACAAGCGCGTGGCTTTGGGGATGGCGCGCACCTTCCAGATCACCAGCCTGTTTCCCAAGCTCACCGTGCTCGAGAACGTCCTCCTCGCCGTGCAGGGCCTGCGGAAGATGAAGATGGTGATGCTC
>WTGD01000273.1 GCA_011523725.1 Nitrospinota bacterium | reverse complement strand
GGATTATACCGGCGTTCCCGTGGTGGTCGATCTCGCCGCCATGCGCGACGCCATGAAGGACCTGGGCGGCGACCCCGACTCCATCAATCCCTTACAGCCCGTCGACCTGGTGATCGACCACTCCGTGCAGGTGGATGAGTTCGGCACCGAGACGGCGCTCGAGGCGAACGCGCAGATCGAATACGACCGCAACACCGAGCGCTACGCCTTCCTGCGCTGGGCGCAGAACGCTTTTGACAACTTCCGCGCCGTACCGCCCGACACCGGCATCGTCCATCAGATAAACCTGGAGTTCCTGGCACCGGTGGTGGGCACGGACGAGAAAGGAGGCGTGGCGCGCGCCTTCCCGGATACTGTCGTGGGCACCGATTCGCACACCACGATGATCAACGGCATCGGCGTCCTCGGCTGGGGCGTGGGCGGCATCGAGGCCGAAGCCGCCATGCTGGGCCAGCCCTACTCGATGCTCATCCCCGACGTGGTGGGCTTCCGGCTCTCGGGCGACTTGAGAGAAGGCGCCACGGCGACGGACCTCGTGCTCGTGGTCGTGCAGATGCTGAGGGAAAAGGGCGTGGTGGGCAAGTTCGTGGAGTTCTACGGGCCGGGGCTGGACAACCTGCCGCTCGCCGACCGCGCCACGCTCGCCAACATGGCTCCCGAATACGGCGCCACCTGCGGCATCTTCCCCATCGATGGCGAAACCCTCAAGTATATGGAACTCACGAGCAGGCCGGCGGAGCAGATCGCACTCGTGGAAGCCTACGCGAAGGCGCAGGGCATGTTCCGCGAGACGGATTCGCCCGAGGCCGTCTACACCGACACGCTGGAACTGGACCTCGGCGACGTGGTCCCCAGCATCTCCGGCCCCAAGCGCCCGCAGGACCGCATCGAACTCACCGACGCCGGCGCCACCTTCGAGCGCGAACTCGACAAGATGCTGACCGAAATCGGCGGCGGGGAGGGCGGCACGGCGGTAGCGCCCGCGGCGGTCACCGTGAGGGACGGGACGAAGACCTACGAGATAACGCACGGCGCGGTCGTCATCGCGGCGATTACGAGCTGCACCAACACCTCGAACCCCACCGTCATGCTGGGCGCGGGCCTTGTGGCGAAAAAGGCCGCCGAGCGGGGGCTCAAGGCGAAACCCTGGGTCAAGACCTCGCTCGCGCCCGGATCGATGGTGGTGACGGAATATCTGAAGAGCGCGGGCCTCACGCCCTATCTCGAGGCGCTCGGCTTCCACAACGTGGGCTACGGCTGCACCACCTGCATCGGGAACTCGGGCCCGCTGCCCGCCCATATCTCCCAGGCCGTCGCCGAGGGCGACCTCGTCGCCTGCTCGGTGCTCTCGGGCAACCGGAACTTCGAGGGCCGCGTCCACGCGGAGGTGCGCATGAACTTCCTGGCTTCGCCGCCGCTGGTGGTGGCCTACGCCATCGCCGGGCGCATGGACCTCGACATCACGAGAGACCCCCTGGGCGAGGACGGGGAGGGCAACCCGGTGTATCTCCGGGACATCTGGCCCACGCAGAGCGAGCTTCAGGACGTGGTGATGAACCACGTGAAGGCGGACATGTTCCAGAGAAGTTACGGCGACGTCTTCCGGGGCGACCTGCGCTGGCAGGGCATCCCCACGCCCGAGGGCGGCCTGTTCGATTGGGACGACATGTCCACCTACATCCGGAAGGCGCCTTATTTCGACGGCATGAAGGCCGAACCCGAGCCGGTCGAGGACATCCAGGGCGCGCGCTGCCTGGCGCTGTTGGGCGATTCGGTGACGACGGACCACATCTCGCCCGCCGGCTCCATCAAGCGCGACAGCCCCGGCGGTCATTTCCTGGTGATGAACGACGTGCTGCCCGCCGATTTCAACTCCTACGGTTCCCGGCGCGGGAACCACGAGGTGATGATGCGCGGCACCTTCTCGAACGTGCGCCTGCGCAACCGGGCGGCGCCGGGCACCGAGGGCGGCTTCACCACCTATTTCCCGACGAACGAGGTCATGCCCATCTACGACGCGGCGATGCAGTACCAGGAGGCGGGGATCCCTCTCGTCGTCCTGGGCGGCAAGGAGTACGGCACGGGCTCCTCGCGCGACTGGGCCGCCAAGGGGTCGAGCCTGCTCGGCATCCGCGCCGTCATCGCCGAGAGCTTCGAGCGCATCCACCGCTCGAACCTGGTGGGGATGGGCGTGCTGCCGCTCCAGTTCAAGCCGGGAGAATCGGCGGAAAGCCTGGGCCTCACGGGGCGGGAGACCTTCGACATCGAGGGGGTCGACGAAGGCGAAGCCAAAGAGGTGCGCGTCACAGCCACGCCGGAGGATGGCGGCGCGCCGATCGTCTTTAGTGCCACCGTTCGCATCGACACCCCCAACGAGGTGGCCTACTACCAGCACGGCGGTATTTTGCAGTACGTCCTGCGGCAGCTCCTGAAGAGCGAGGGGAATTAGGGCAGGACAACTCGAAAGGGTTGTCCTCTTTCGTGTTTCTCTGTGTAGGGACAGGCCTCCGTGCCTGTCCTGACGGAGGACAACCACGGGGGGTTGTCCCTGCGGTACAGAATTATCATCCGATCCGTAGTGACAGCCCCTCCTCGGGGCTGTCCCGCAGGTCGCGACCTGTCCTTACGGGGTCAAGACCACGAACCTTGAAAATTATCATCTCCCCCCTTGAGGGGGTTGTTGAAAAAGTCCCTGAGAGGGTAAAGGCAACCCCCCCTACCCCCCCTTGA
>WTGD01000232.1 GCA_011523725.1 Nitrospinota bacterium | reverse complement strand
GGCATGACCGCGGCTGGCGATCGAGGCGGACGAGACGAAGGCCGACAAGAATTATGGAAGTGCCTTCCAAACACACTGCCTGGATAATATATTGAGCTAAGTGCAATATATTGAGCCAAGGTCTTCTGGGGTGAGTCTGACGTGAAATTCGTAGCCGGTCTGGTTTCGTTCGTGTCCTTCATTGCCGCCGCCGGACCGGCGCACGCCTATCTCGATCCCGGTTCCGTGAGCCTGTGGATCCAGGGGATCGTAGCCGCCCTGGCCGGGCTTGCGCTCACCTGGAAACACTGGTTCTGGCGACTGCGGAGCCTATTCGGCCGGAACGGACAGCGGAAATCGAAGGCCGACAACCCTGGAAGGAACCTGCGCCCCCCGGGAAATGAGGAAACCCCCGCTGGTGAATAGAGCGGGCGGCTCGTTCCGCGATCCCGAAGGGCACGTTTACATCGCTTCGGGGCGGGTCTTCAGGGGCATCGCGCATCAGGCCGCGGATCGTCTTCGCGCCTTTCTTCGGTCCGACTTCTTCAGGGAACGCGGCGGCGCGCACATCGTCGAAACGCGGGAGGTCGCCCCAGAGGTGGCCATGGAGGCGGGCGTTCCCGAATCCGAGGCCGCTGCCTGGGCGTTGTGGGTTGAGCACGAAACGCTCCCCCTCATCACCTATCCCTACGAATGGCCCTTCGAGTGTTTAAAGCAAGCGGCATGTCTCACCCTTGAACTGCTCGCCGATGCCCTCAGGAACGGCTACACGCTGAAGGACGCCTCGGCCTTCAATGTGCAGTTCATCAATACCCGCCCGATATTCATCGATGTCCTCTCCTTCACCGAGTACGAGGAAGGGGCTCCCTTCCTCGGTTACAAGCAGTTCTGCGAGCAGTTCTTCGCGCCGTTGTGCCTGACCGCGTTCGCCGGCATCGAGTTCAATCAGTGGTTCAGGGGACGGCTCGACGGTCTTGACCTGATCGAGGCGTCGCGGGCGCTTCCGTTCTCGACCCGCTGCCGGCCGCAGGTGTTGATGCACCTTCACTCCCAGGCATGGGCGATGCGGAAACTGAAGTCCGCGTCCGCGCGAGAGCGCCCGGGCAAGAAGCCACGCCGGATTCCGCGCCGGAACCTGATCGCGCTCGCCGACGGCCTGCGGCGGTACACGGGCAAGTTGGAACGCGGCCGGCAGACTTACTGGCAGAAGTACGCCGCTCAAAACTCCTACGACGACCGCTCTCGGGCGAGCAAGACGCGCATGGCCCAGGAGTTCGTAACGAGAACCCAACCGGCGCGACTCCTGGACCTGGGTTGCAACACCGGCGAGTACTCGAAGGTTGCCATCGACGCCGGCGCGCGGGCGGTGGTCGGCGTCGACAGCGATTGCGGCGCGCTGGATGCGGCCGCCACCCAGGCCCGTCGCGAGGGTTGGCCGGCGCAGTTCCTGTTCTGGGACATCGCGAATCCATCGCCCGACCTCGGGTGGTTGCGGGAAGAGCGGGCTGCCCTGGAGAAACGGTTGAGCGGGGTGGACGCCGTGTTCTGTTTCGCGCTCATCCATCATCTCGTCATCGGCCGGAACATTCCCTTGGAGGAGTTCGTTCGATGGGTCTGCGGCCTGGCGCCGAGGGGTCTGATCGAATTCGTCCCGAAATCGGATCCCATGGCGCGGGGCCTCTTGCGCGACCGCGACGACGTCTTCGACACGTACGACAGGGAGAACTTCGAACGGGCCCTCGAAGAGTGCGCCGAGATCGTGACGGTCCACGACCTGGAGCCGACCACGAGGACCGTCTTCGAATTCCGAAGAGCTGGTCGGTGAATATTCCCTACCCGAAATTCCTTGGTCACGCGGTCGCCGTAAAGCCCGCGCACGCGATTCCCCTTTTCGTCCTTCTGCAGGTCTATTTCGCGAGCAACTTGCTGTCGTTCGGGTTCTGGAAGTCCGGCGAGGGCGTGTTCGAATACATGCTCCTCTTCTTCGGAGTCTGGCTGGCGGGACTGGTCCTGCTGCTGTGGTTGTTCCTGGCGGCAGGCCGAGGGTTCAACGCTGTCTGGCTCCCCCTTGCGGTTCTCGTCGTGCTCAGCGTTCCGTTTGCGTGGGAGGTCTGGATTCGATCCATGGAGATCGACAGCAGCGCCATGCGGAAAACACTTCGTGTTGTGCTCTTCGCGGTCATGTACCTGTATTTCCACATCGGTCTCCAGCGGTTCCGTGAGACAGCAGGCGCTCTCCTCCTCCTCTGTGTTCTATCGTTCGTGGGACACGCCGGGCTCTCCCCTCCGACGGGACCATCCCGCGACTTCGATACGGTCGAGATGGACAAGACGCCGAACATCCACGTCATCATGCTGGATTCACTTACGCACGCACCCTTCTCACGCGAGTTCATGGGTGTCGAGAATCCCGCCGCAGACTATCTAGAATCGCTGGACGACACGATCTACGCGGGCACCCTGGGTTTTGTCGAGAGCACCCCCACCAGGTACTCCTGGAGCACTTTGTTCAATCTTGGCAAAAAGAGCCGCGATGGCGGCGTCTTCTCGGGTTCATCGCCGAGTCGCTTGACCGTATTGCTGCGGCGAAACGGTTACGGGATTACCACCGGGTTTTCCAATGAGTTTTTTGGGTGGAGAAAAGGCGAATTCGTGGACCATTACCATACGGGGAAGGCTCAAGAGCTGAAATACGACCTCGTCTGTGCGAGCCCGAAAGGGAAACTCAGGTTCTGTTCCGAATTCTCGCAGTCCGTTTTCTCC
>WTGD01000378.1 GCA_011523725.1 Nitrospinota bacterium | reverse complement strand
GATGAGGGGTGGGGTTCGGGGGGAATAATACTTCATCCGCCCCGCTCGCTCTCTCTCGGCTTGAAAACCAACCCCCCTGTCCCCCCTTGTCAGGGGGGTAAGAGCGACGCCCACTGCGGCGAGGGTTTTTTCAACAAGCCCGCCAGGAGGTCGTTCGGATTTCAGGAACGATTTGCCCATGGGCAGGGAGAAAATGGTCTTCGTAGCCGGACAGGCGTAGGAGCCTGTCCGGGGACCCGTGTGTCCGCCCGAATTGCTGGATTCCGGCATGCGCCGGAATGACGGGTTGATTGGACAGGTCGCGACCTGTCCCTACAGGAATATCTTTCGGTTGGCGTATTTTCTCAACCCGCGCCGTTGCCCGCTCCGTTCCCCGAATCGGCCAGGGCTTCGGCCACGTCGCCCAATTGAAGCCTTTCGAGCGTCGCCGCCGTGGGGGAGCCGTTCTCATCCCAGCCCCGGATGCCGTAGAACTCGCTCTTCATGCCCTCGAGTTCATCGGGCGGGCAGTGCATCCCCTTGTGGGGGCCGTCGGGAATCGGCTCGTGCATCACCTTATACGGGAGCATGTCGTCCGCGCGGCTCACCCCTTCGCGCACGTGCAGGGCGCGCTCCAGGTTGCAGATGCGCTCGCCGGTTTCTTCGAGTTCGTCCGCCGTCGTGTCCCACCCGGTCACGAGGTTCAGCATCTCTGCGTATTTTTCGTTGATCATCGCCCCGTAGCCGCGCTCCGCCGTGAAGCGGCACTGGGTGATGGAATCGCCCAGCGCGGTGAAGTTCTGGGTGCGCACGACGAACTCGGGCTTCCCCTCGGTCGATGTGTTGTCGTGGTCCGAGGCGTATTGCAGGGTGGGGCGGGTGTCGTGGTGGCTGCCGCCCCGCGTTCCCGTGGCGTAGCCGATGGACATGCCCTTGAGCGCTCGCGCGCTGTGCGCCGGAAGCTCGAGCCCGCGCGAGGCATAGAGCAGATTCGGCGCGTCGCCGCCGATCTCCGCGGCCAGGCGCTTGCCGCCCTCCGCCAGCCTGTCGCCGAACCCCTTGCGGTGCGTCATGTCGTCCAAAAGCCTCAGCATGGTGGCCGAATCGCCCCACTTGAGCGGCCCGCCGACATCCTTTTCGCTCAGGAGTCCTTTCTCCATGCACTCGAAGGCGAGCGAGAGCGTGACGCCCGCCGAAATCGTGTCGAGGCCCAGCTCGTCGCACAGCATGTTCGCCTGCAGCATGACGCCCGGGTCGCCGATGCCCAGCATGGTCCCCAGCGCGAAGATGGTCTCGTACTCGGGGAGCTTCCACACGAGGCCGTCGAACTCGCCGCCTTTCATCAGGTAATTCTTGCCGCACGCCACCGGGCATTTGAGGCAGGTGGTGTGCTTGTCCAGGAAATTGTCGTGCATGTATTCGCCGCTGATGGGCTCGCAGTTCTCGAAAATCTCGCTCATGAGGTTGCGCGTGCCGAGTGCGCCCATCTTGTTGATCATGTTCACGAGAATCGGCGTGCCGTACTTGTGGAGCGCCGCCGTGCCCGTGCGCACGTCCTCGGCGGTCTCGTTCACGTAGGTTCTGAGCGCCTTGGCGTCCGCCCAGGCGGTTTTCGCCTTGCCGCGCACGGCGATGGCCTTGACGTTCTTGCTCCCCAGCACGGCCGCCATGCCCCCGCGCCCGCTGATGCCGTCGCGGCTCTTGCGCCAGGTGTGCGCCATGGCCGCGAAGCGCACCTGGTTCTCGCCGGCGGGGCCGATGGCGAGCACGTCGGTGCCGCCTTCCGTCTCGGTGATGGTATCGCACGTCTCGCGGATCCATTTCCCCTTCAAATGGCTCGCGTCCTGGAACGCCACGCCTTCTTCGGTCAGCATGAGATAGACGAGGGAATCCGCCTTTCCGTGCAGGACGACGGCGTCGAGGCCCGTACGCTTGAGCGTGATGGGCCAGGCGCCGCCGAAGGTGGAATCGAAGAAAAGCCCGGTGAGCGGGCTGATGGCCGCGGCGCACGCGCGGCTCGCGCTCGGCACGGCGGAATCCGTATAGGGCCCCACGGCGAAGACGATGACGTTTTCAGGAGACAGCGCGTCGGTGCCGGGTTTCAGGTTGTCCCAGAGGATCTTGGCGCAGAATCCGTTGCCGCCCAGGAATTTCCGGCCCATTTCCTCGCCGAATTCCTCGATGCGCGACGTGCGGTTGGTCAGGTCGATGTGCAGTATTTTTCCTTGGTATCCGAGCATGTGCGGCCCTCGATAGAACGAATGAGCGAAGTCTGATTACGTTGGAAGCCCTAGTGTAAGCATTTGAGCGTTTTGTGCAAGACCGGACGAGGAGCGGGGGATTGCCAAGGGGGGAGGGGGATTTGGTTTTGTAGCCGGACAGGCGCAGAGGCCTGTCCGGGGACCCGTGTGTCCGCCCTGCACCTTCAATGTGTCTTACGAAGGTTTTGTAGGGACAGGCCCCTGTGCCTGTCCGGGAATGGGCGACCACAGGGGGTCGCCCCTACGGGATTATTCGGAATCTTGGTAGGGACAGGTCGCGACCTGTCCCTAGAACTACCACAGCGACTTCAGCCTGCCCCCGTCGAGGTTGAGGGAGATGCCGGTGATGTAGCTCGCGCGCTCCGAGCAGAGGAAGACGATGGCGTCGGCCAACTCTTCGGGCCTGCCGAAACGTCCCAGCGCGTTCTTGCGCGCCGCGCGGCGGCGGGCCTCTTCTTCGGATTCGGCGTCGAGGGGGCCTCGATGATTGAAGCGGGAGGGAATTTC
>WTGD01000007.1 GCA_011523725.1 Nitrospinota bacterium | reverse complement strand
GCGTTCATCGACCTCGGCGGAATCGACGGCCTGCTTCACATCACCGACATGTCCTGGGGGCGGGTGAGCCACCCGAGCGAGCTTCTCTCCATCGGGGATAGCGTCAAGGTCATCGTGCTCAAATACGACAAGGAGCGCGAGCGCGTCTCCCTGGGCCACAAGCAGATCACGCCGGACCCCTGGGAGCACGTGGAAATCAAATACCCCATGACCGGCAAGGTCCGCGGACGCGTCGTCTCCATCACCGATTACGGCGCTTTCGTCGAGCTCGAACAGGGCGTCGAGGGTCTGGTGCACGTTTCCGAGATGTCCTGGACAAGGCGCGTTCGCCATCCCTCGAAATTCGTCGCGGTGGGCGACGTGGTGGAAGCCGTCGTATTGAACCTGGACAAGGAAGGCCGCAGGATATCGCTGGGCATGAAGCAGGTTGAGGCCAATCCGTGGACCACGGTGGAGGAGAAATATCCCGTAGGAATGCGCGTTATGGGCAGCATCCGGAATTTGACGGAATTCGGCGCATTCGTCGCCTTGGACGAGGGCATCGACGGCCTCATTCACATCTCGGATATTTCCTGGACCCAACGCTTCAAACACCCCTCCGAAATCCTGCGCAAGGGCCAGGAGATCGAGGCGGTCGTTCTAAGCGTGGACGTCGAGAAGGAGCGTCTCTCCCTCGGGATGAAGCAAATCACCCCGGATCCCTGGGACGACATCAACGACCGCTATGCGATAGATGACGATATCGAAGCGAAAATCACGAAAATCACGAACTTCGGCGTATTCGCAGCTCCGGAGGATGATCTGGAGGGGCTGGTACACATCTCCGAACTCGACTCGGACAAGGTGAAAGAACCGCAGGACGTGGTGCACGTGGGCGACGTGTTCAAGATGCGCGTCATCAAAATCGATCGGGAGCAAAGAAGGCTGGGCTTGAGTATCCGCGCCTACGTGGAGTCCACCGGTGATGACCCGGTTGTCAGCCGGGCGCCCCAGCCTGTGGAACCGCCCGAAGAGGAAAGCGCGACCTCCGCCGAAGAAGCAGGGGAGGTGGAAGCAGGGGAAGTGGAGATAGAGGAAATGGCGGTAGAGGACGAGCCCGAGGCGGAAGTCGTTGCGGAGGTGTCGTCCGAGGTGGAAACCGTTGCGGAGGTTGCGCAGGAAGCGGACGAGGAAGAGAAAGCGGAATAATCGAGCGGATGGCGTGAAGTCATCCGATGAATTTTGCGGAATATTGGATCGCAAGATGCCTCGCTGCCTGAGGGGGGTTCGTCGTTTTTGAGTCTTTGGCCGCCTCACCGGTCATGCGATGCGACATGGACGAATGCCCTCGTTTGATTCGGTGACTACGCCGGGCGGAAAGTAGAATCCAAGGGACTGATGCGTAGGTTCCCCGAAACGCGGACGTATCCATCGCGCGCTCCCAGGGAGGATGATAATTCTCATGACTAAGGCCGAGTTGGTTGAGCAGATAGCTGAGAAAATCAATCTCACGAAAAAAGACACCGAGCGCGTTGTGAACATTGTTTTCGGGAGCATCATGAGCGCCTTGGCGCAGGGCGATAAGGTGGAGTTGCGTGGATTCGGAAGTTTCCGCGTACGTTCGAGAAACAGCCGCGACGGCCGAAACCCGAGAACGGGTGAGGCGGTGGCGATTCCGCCCAAGAATGTGCCTTTCTTCAAGGCAGGGAAAGAATTGAGACAGATGGTCGATTACTTCGGGCCCGCTTCTCTCGAGGATGACGGGGGAGCGCCCGAGTCTTCAGGTAGAGACGCTTCGGCGCCGACGGATTCAGGTGCGTATGAGGAATCGTCGGAGGATGATTCTCTCTTCTGATAAAGTGGTTTTCAAATCGCATGTCCCTCGGAACGATTCCGCCCGTCCGGAATTTATCTCATGAATGAAAAGCGCGTCGGTCGTGGATGCGTTGTCCTTCGGCAGGGGGACATCACCGAATCCGGTGCGGACGCCATCGTCAATGCAGCCAACAACCATCTCTGGATGGGCGCGGGCGTGGCGGGCGCCATCAAGAGAAAGGGCGGGCAGGCCATAGAGGCCGAAGCCGTGTCCAAAGGACCGATTCAGGTCGGGGATGCGGTAATCACGGGAGGCGGCAAGCTCTCCGCCCGGCACGTGATTCATGCGGCGGGCATGGGGACGGACCTGCGGACATCGCCCGAAATCGTGGAAGCCTGCACCCGGGCGAGCCTCGAGGTAGCCGAGGAGAATTCGCTGAGCAGCATTGCGTTTCCCGCCATCGGCACAGGCGTCGGTGGGCTGGACGTGAATTCCGTCGCCTCCTGCATGCTCAGAGTCTGCTCGGCGCACTTGCTGACTTCGTCGGGTACGCTTACCCGAATCGAATTCGTCCTGTTCTCGGATGCCGACTTCGCCGCGTTTCAGGATGCGCTCGAAGCGCTTTGATTTGGAAGCGAGGCGACCCCTGTCCCCGCTCTCATGCCCGGCCTGGAAATGAGATGCTTCCAAGGCTGTTTCATCTCTTGGAGATGCGGCTCACCTCCGCCTGAAACTCCAAACCCATGAATCGCAAGCCACCAGGAAATTCACGCCCCATCGTCATCGTCGTGGGAACGACATGTTCAGGCAAAACGGCTTTCGGCGTGGCGCTGGCCAAGCGCTTCCGGGAGAAGGGCGTGCCCCTGGAAATCGTGGGCGCCGACGCCAGGCAGATTTACCGGGGCATCGGCGTGGGCACCGCCAAGCCCGGTATGGATGAGCGTGGCGGCGTGCCGCAT
>WTGD01000170.1 GCA_011523725.1 Nitrospinota bacterium | reverse complement strand
GTTCTGATAGGGTGGGGCCGGTTTTCAGGCGGCGGGAACCCGGTCGGAAATACTGAAAAATTCGATAAAATCAGATAAATTTCGACAAATTAACGATGTTTTTCGATAAATTTCTGAGGGATTACTGAGGCGCGCTACACCAGGAACATTCTCATAAAACGCTTTCAAAGTCAAGCAGTTATCCTCCCCCGACGCGCGGTTTCCCATGGCCCATCGCAGAAGACCAAAACTCGGCCAACACTTCCTGCACGAGAAGAGGTATCTCTCGCAAATCATTGATCTGGCAAACATTACGCCGGGGGAGGACGTGCTCGAAATCGGTGTCGGCGAAGGCGCCCTTACGCGCTATCTCCTCGACGCCGGCGCCATCGTCCACGGCATCGAAATCGACGACGCCCTCATCCCAGCACTCAAGAAGATGGAAGATGAGCATGAACGATTTCAGCTGATTCACGGAGATGCACTCGAAATCGACTACGCCGCCCTGCCCAAAAAGATGAAACTGGTGGCGAATCTGCCCTACCAGGTCGCTTCGGCGATAATCTCACAACTCACTGAAAAGATTGAACGATTTCCTCTCATGGTATTGATGGTGCAGCGCGAAGTGGGCGAGAGGCTTTGTGCTGCACCGGGCGGTAAGGATTATGGCTCACTCACTCTTTGGGTAGGATACCGCTATAAAGCGAGGTTATGCCAAGTGGTACCCCCGGGCGCTTTTCAACCACCACCGAAGGTCGATTCCGCAATTATCTGCCTAGAAGCGAGGGAGGAGCCCCAAGTAAAGGTGGGAGATGAGAATCTTTATTTCCGGATCATTCAAGCGGGTTTCACCCACCGCAGAAAAACCCTGTTCAATAACCTAAAGGCATTGAATCTATACGAGTTAAAAGATACGAAAAATCTCTCCTCAAACCCGGAAGTTTTGCAAAACCTCCTTCAAAGAGCAGGTATCGACCCCGGTCGACGAGCCGAAACCCTGGACGCTTATGAATTCGCGAGAATTGCCCGAGGCGTGGAATCACTCGCGGGGAACAAGTAGGCGTTGGCTACCAGAATTTTGATTTATCGAATGGGAGCATTCGGGGACACTCTGCTATTGGCTTTACTATTCAAACAGTTACGCACTCATTACGAAAATCCTCACATCACCCTGGCTGCAAACCCCAATTATGCGGCCCCGCTGCTCGATTCAGGGTTGATCCACGAAACTCTCGACGGGGGCTCACGCCCTTTTCATCTCCTATATAACGAGCAACCACAAGAAAACGACGCTCTGTATCAACTCATCGCCCACTATGATAAGTCGATGTTCTATACTTCAGACATTTCAGGAGAACTCTTTAAGCGTCTGAATTCAAAAGGGTTGGATAATTGCCACATCCATCCGCCTTTTCCTCCTGCCTCCGATGAAATTCATATCTGTGAATGGATGATGCGTCCTTGGCCATTTTTGAGCGTTCCAGTGAGCGCGAAATTCAGACTCAAACCCTCAAAAAGAAATTTAATTTTAGCTGATGAGATATTGAATCAATACAGAATAAATGGAAATTTTTTCTTCATCCATCCGGGCGGCGGGGGGAAGAATAAATGGATTCCCTCTCAGATTTTAACCACTATAGTGCGAAGGCATTCTGATGAAACAGGGCAGCGGCCCGTTGTGATAGAAGGGCCAGCGGATTCAGTGGCCAGCGAGGAATTCCAAAGGTTTTGGGGCGATTCCATTCCCATTTTCAGGGATATTCAACCCAAAGTTCTAAGTGCTCTACTTTCAAAATCTTCCGCGTATTTTGGAGGGGATTCTGGCGTTTCTCATCTCGCATCTCTTTATGCAACGCACGCCACTGTACTATATGGCTCAGATTCCAATATGCGGGTTTGGCGTCCAGCAGGCTCTGGCACGCAATGCATTCCATGGGAAACTAACAAGGGGTTGAGATAACTTTTATTCTTTGAACTATTTTGGGCAGGAGAAGCGTAACTTCAGCAAAACAGATTTCAACCAATAAAGTTCGCCAGCCTGCCCCAGCGTGGTGAACCCGAATCTCCGTTCCAGGACCAGTAAATCATGAATGCGGAACCACGGATCTTATCGTCCCAGCACGGCGCAGACCATAACGAACAAGGAAAAGGCAAACCAAAAGCATAACCCGCAAAACGGATAGGTAGATGATTCACGCGCTCACCCATTTTCAAAAAACCCCAAAAACGGCTGTCTTGGCTATTGTTCCGATTATCCCCAAGCATGAATAGGTGCCCAGGTGGAACTTTTTGTGGCCCCCACTTGCTCTCAAAACCAACACCGGTGCCATTCGGCTTAAAACGCACATATTTTTCATCTAATGGCATACATTTTTCCGGGTTATTCGGCGTGGCGCAGTTGATAAAGACTTTTTCCCCTCGAACCATCACCATCTCACCCGGCAAAGCAATAACGCGCTTAATAAAATCCCTTCGTTCATCCTTAGGAAATCTGAAGACAATAATATCCCCGCGTTTAGGCTCGCGAAACCAAAATATGAATTTGTTGACGAGAATATGGTCCCCGACAAGGAGAGTATTTTCCATAGAACCCGAGGGTATCTTAAATGCTTGCACTACAAAGGTACGCACAAACATAGCCAGCAGCAAAGCTATGACTATTGCTTCAGCATATTCGCGAAAAGTTGATTTAGACTTACGCTTACGTTTCGCACTCTTGCCTGTTGTTAAACTGGCATCCGACACGTTTACTCCTTGCCCACATCCAAAACAGCCATGAATGCTTCTTGAGGCACCTCTACGGTACCGATATTCTTCATGCGTTTCTTCCCTTCTCGCTGCTTTTCCAACAACTTGCGTTTTCGCGTGATATCACCACCATAACATTTTGCAGTTACATCTTTTCTCAGTGCCCGAATCGTCTCCCGTGCAATCACCCGGTTCCCAATCGCGGCTTGTATGATAACTTCAAACATTTGCCTCGGGATGATTTTCTTCATTTTTTGTACCAGCGCCCGGCCATGATAGTAGGCTTTCTCCTTGTGAATGATCGTCGAAAATGGGTCTATCGGCTGTCCGTTGAGTAGGACATCCAGCTTTACCACCTCCGCCGAACGGTAATCCAAGTGCTCATAGTCAAAACTCGCATATCCACGAGAAACGGACTTTAATTTGTCGTAAAAATCAAAGAGAATTTCACTAAATGGCAATTCATAGACAATTTGCACAGTCGTCGTATCAATATACTCCATAGAACGCTGAATGCCCCGCTTCTCCTGTGCCAATTTGAGAACAGTACCCACATATTCCGAGGGCACAAGAATAGTGCCCAAAATGAAAGGCTCCTCGATCGACTCAATCCTCGAAAGTTCGGGCAACTTGGCGGGGCTATCAATTTCCTCCACCGTAGCATCACTGAGTAGAACGCGAAAAATCACTGTCGGAGCTGTTATGATGAGTGTCAGATCGTATTCGCGCTCCAGCCTCTCGCGAATAATTTCCATGTGAAGGAGGCCCAAAAATCCACATCTGAAACCAAACCCCAAAGCCACCGACGTCTCGGGTTCATAGGTAAAGGCCGAATCGTTTAATCTGAGTTTCTCAAGCGCCGTTCTTAAATCTTCATACTCCGCACTATCCGCCGCATATAAACCGCTAAATACCATCGCTTTCGGCTCTTGGAAGCCTTGGATGGCCTCACGCGCAGGGCTTTTGGCAAGCGTGACCGTATCCCCCACCCGGGTATCGCTCACCTCGCGTATCGAAGCCGATAAAATTCCCACTTCTCCGGGTCCAAGTTCTTTCATTTTTACTTCATGAGGTGTAAATGTACTTAAACTGAGGACCTGATATTCCTTTCCAGTCGACATGAAACGAACGGTGTCTCCCTTGCGTATGGTCCCCTCGAAGACTCGGAATAACGGAATGGCTCCCTGGTAGGAATCATACCAAGAATCTATCACGAGTCCTTGAACAGAACCTTGTGGCTCTCCAATTGGAGGTGGAACTCGCTCAACGATTACTTCAAGTAGCGAATCCACACCTTCTCCTTGTTTCGCGCTCACCAGAAGGCATTCATCCTTGTCAATTCCGATAATGTCCTCCACTTGCTTTATCACGCGGTCAGGATCCGCCGCTGGCAGATCTATTTTATTGATTACTGGAATAATGGCTAAATCCTGCTCCATAGCAAGGTATGCATTCGCCATCGTTTGCGCCTGGATACCTTGAGTCGCGTCGACCAGCAGCAAAGCACCCTCGCAAGCCTGAAGGCTTCTGGAAACTTCATAACTGAAATCCACATGGCCGGGAGTGTCTATGAGGTTAAAGATATATTCTTCGCCCCGAGACGACTGATAGAAGATCCGAACCGTTGCCGCCTTGATTGTGATGCCTCGCTCCTGTTCCAAGTCCATGGAATCCAAGACCTGAGAAGACATTTCACGCTTTGAAAGCGCCCCGGTCATTTCCAAAATGCGATCCGCCAAGGTAGATTTCCCGTGGTCTATATGAGCGATGATTGAAAAGTTTCTGATTCGATCGATGTTCACAGCCGGAAAAAATCTCTCTGGGAAGGCGAATGGCGCAAATGCCGGAACCGCGCGAGATTGTTCAAAAATCTCATAGCTGCTCTTCGATTTCCGAGCGTCTAACAAAACCTGCACTAGATAAACCTGCTATATTCACAGGTGAACAAGCGAAAACGCTATACCAAAATTGTCGAACCTTGGTCAAATTGATTGCTCCCGGAAATACACGATGCTAGCATATGCAAAGTGCAGTGTTTCAGCCGCTTGTCGTATTAGGGACCCAACGAATAGGGTACACTTAGCTATGCGCTGCCGCAGTCTACATGTTTTTACCCACTTCTTCTTGGTGTTCTACTGCTTATTTTACGCTTCACCAGTGTCGGCGGCGGTGTCTCATGCATTTGGTAGTCGCCTCATCATCAATGCGGCTAAAAAGTTACAACCTTCTGTTGTACATATTCGTGTAAAACCCAAAGGCATGGAAGGCAATCCGTTACTCAACCTCTTCGGTAGAGGCCGTCAAAAAGACAATCCTCCAAAATTTGATCAGGGGAATGTGCCCTTTAGCGGCCACTACAACGTGGGCTCGGGAATTATTATCTCACAAGAAGGCCATATCTTAACCAACCACCACGTTATCAAGAACGCGGAAGAAATTATGATCAAACTCCATGCAGGGGAGGAATTCTCGGCCCGTTTACTTGGCGTGGACGATAAAACGGATCTTGCCTTACTAAAAATAAAACCGACTCAAAAACTCCAGGCAGCATCTCTCGGAGATTCCGATAAAATAGATGTCGGGCAGTGGGTAATAGCCATAGGCAGTCCATTCGGCTTAGCGAATTCCGTATCCGTGGGAATAATCAGCGCCAAGAACCGGGACTTGAAAGAAGGTCCTTTTGATGAATATCTTCAAACCGACGCATCGATCAACCCCGGCAACTCCGGTGGTCCACTCGCGAATACAGAGGGCGCCGTAATCGGCGTCAACACAGTGATATTTTCCAGCGCGCCACGCGCCTGGAGTTTGGGCATCGGCTTCGCCATTCCAATAAACCAGGCCAAAGCCGTTATCGATTCCCTTCGCCACAAAGGCTATCCGGTACGAGGCCGCTTGGGTGCGGCCATATCTGCAGTTCCCCGACAAGAAGGGAAAAATCTGGGCTTAGCCCGCTTCGAGGGCGCCAAACTCGTGCAAGTTACTCGCGGCGGCCCTGCTGATCGTGCCGGCTTGCGTCGAGGAGACGTTGTCATTGAATTCGATGGCAAGTCTGTCAGCACATGGGAAAGCCTTCCCCGCATAGTGGCCCGAACGAAGCCAAATTCCCTTGTCTTGGTTAAATATTACCGGGAAAAGCGTCTGCAGAGTGTCTATCTACGCATAGGGAGTCGGCCTGAAGCGCCCCATGCGCGAAAGATGACAAACCATACGGACATGGGAATGAAGGTGGAAGTGCTTACCCCGCATCTAGCCCAGCGTTTCGGGTTGACCTATGAGGAGAATAAATTGGTGGTCTCCTCGATTCTGAGAGGCGGCATTGCTGAACTCAGCGGAATCAGGCCCGGTGATGAAATCGAGGAAGTGAACCACAAATCTGTAAAAACAATAGAGGAATTTCAGTCGATCGTTGACAAATCCCGCCTTGAAGGTTCCGTGCTCCTCCTTTTGAAGAGAAAAGAAACAAACCTGTTCGCTGCACTTCAATTCAAGTAATATCTGCAAGCCAACTAAAATGATGCAAAATTCCTCATCCTAATTATTTTCGTCTGATTCTCGGTATTCGATAATTACGTGAATACTATGAGCCCAACCATCGCTCATGTTGTTGGAGCGCGTAGCGGTCCGTCATTCCAGCGACATAATCACAAACCATTCGATGTCGCCCATCCACTTTTTCAAGTTTGCGCACATGCTCCGGAATTTTATGAGGATCGACGATGTATAACTGAAACAAGCCATTCAATATTTTTCTAGCGCTTTTTTCTAATTTCACAACGCGCTCGTTTTTATACATCCTCGCCATCAAGAAACGTTTGAGTTCGATGTTTTTCTCATTCATCTCCTCACCGAAAACAACCACATCATGCCCATTCTCCCTGACATCTGAAATACCTCGGATATTCCGAGTCTTAATGCGCTCGCCAGTGGATGTGATGATATCTTGAACTTGTGAGTTGATAATTCGGCGAATGGTATCGTGCTTACTCACCCGCCAGGAACAGTTAGGAAAAGATTTTTTCGAGCTTTCATAGTGTTCACGCCAAAGGCACGTATCCTGCACATCTTCCAACTCAAATAGCCGGGACGATAGACCATCATCCAAATCATGATTGTTATATGCTATCTCATCCGCCACATCGACCACCTGAGCTTCAAGGCTGGGAGAGATCGTATTCGTCAGACCATTTGGCATTGAGCCTTCATATCGATGAAGATATTTTATGATCCCCTCGCGCGTTTCCCATGTCAGGTTCAAACCTGGGAACGATGGATAGCGCTTTTCTAAAACTTCGACGATCCGTAGGGCTTGTAAATTATGCTCAAACCCGCCGTGCTCTTTCACTAGTTCATCTAAAACCTTCTCTCCGGCATGACCAAACGGTGGGTGACCCAAATCGTGCGCAAGAGCAACAGCCTCGGCGAGTTCTTCATTCAAGCCAAGCGCACGCGCGATGGAGCGAGCGATCTGGCTCACTTCTATGGTGTGCGTCAAGCGTGTCCGATAATGATCCCCCTCATGATTCACAAAAACCTGGGTTTTGTATTCAAGTCTCCGAAACGCTTGCGTATGGATGATCCGGTCTCGATCACGCTGAAAAGCTGTCCTCATGTCGTGCTCAGGCTCCGGGTGTTTTCGTCCGAGACTATCGGCGCTATGCACGGCATAGGGAGCCAGCAGGTGTTTTTCCCGCTCCTCGATGGAAACTCGAGTGTTGTTCATAAGCGTACCTGGCTCTCAAGAATCAATTTGTTTCACCAGTGGGCTTGATACCCGCGCGCCATGCGGCGAATAAGTAAGTCGTCGCCAGAGAAGCCCAAGGATGCCATTTATCGGCTTGCCTCCGGGCTGTCTCCTCGTCTACACGCTCTTCTCCAAAACAATAACGCGCCACGACTTTCTGCACTCCCAAATCACCACCAGGAAATACCTCTACGCGGCCAAGTGCCCGAAACAACATTTGCTCGGCTGTCCAGCGACCCACGCCCCGTATCTCGGTCAAGCGAGCTACCGCTTCATCAATGGGAAGAATACGCAGTTCGCTCTCATCCAAGCGACCCTCCAGAGCAGCGCGCGCCACGCCAATCACATATTCGGCTTTTCGTTCCGAGAATTGCATTGTGCGAAAGGTGGATACTCGTGCTCTGGCCAAACGCTCCGGGCGCGGAAAAGCGTAATGTGTCTTCCCATCGACTCGCAATTTTCTTCCCCATCGCTTCACCATACGCCCCCGTATGGAGCCCGCGAACGTTAAATTCACCTGTTGCGCCGTAATCGCCGTAACAAGAGCCTCGAACACGCTCAGGTAGCGTATTGGTTTGAGATCCCTAAATTTGTTCACGATCGGAGCCAAATTCACATCGTCTTTCGCCATTCTATAAAACGGTCCCAAATCAAGATCAAAAGCCAAAATATGCTTGATCGCTTCTAAACCTGCATTTTGGGCCGATTTCGTCATCCGCCCTTCCGTGGTCATCCGAAGTCGAATCGAGTTTCGACCTTCGCCTTCCTCTTGGGCTTCCAGCAAAACCAAATCACCTTTCTCATCTTCTACTACTCTACGGTACACCCCATCCATGTAGGAATTTACGTACTCCTCTTTGGAAACGCGAAAACGCAGCAAGCTCTCGTGAAACAAAAAAGGTTCCGGGGGATGAAGAATTTTGGTTACTGACCCCACGCTATTCCACCATTCGCCTACTCACCAAAACACAGGCAACCGTCAAGAACAAGAATGTAAAACCAAGCAGAAACGAAAAATGCCAGATAAAATCCTCAACATAGCCATAAATAAACAGACCGCGCGCGATTCGTACTGCATGCGTGAGCGGGAGAGCTTCGGATAACCGTTCCACCCAAAGCGGAAGACCTTTGATTGGGAATAAGGTGCCCGCGAAGAAGAACATGGGCATGACGATAGCGGAGAAATAAAAATTGAAAAACGAAAAACTATGCGCCAATGACGTCGCGATGAGTCCCAAGGCTGCAAACATCACTGCTTCGATAAACAAAATCGGGAGAATCGCCACGGCCCACAATGAACCTACCAGGCCGAACAAACTCAAAACGATTAACATCAAAGTCGAGCCTATCAAGGCGCGGCTCGCGCACCAAAGAAGATCGCCCAATACGATATCGCCCACCGTGAGCGGAGCCATCAGCATGGATTCATACACATTTTGAATTCTCATTCTTGAATAAGCCCCGTACGTGGATTCATACGTGGCGTTCCACATCGCAACGGAAACCATCAGCCCGGGGCCTATGAACTGCGCATAAGAGATGCCGTCCAAACTCGGCACCAACCGACCGAGTCCATATCCAAACGCCACCAACCACAAAATATGTTCACCCAGATTCCCTGCCCATTCCGCCAAGTAGAAAGAGCGGTAGTACACCAGATGGCGAACCCAGACGCGAAAGGCGCGGTGGCTTGGCGCCTGGGGAAAAAGCATCAGTCTCGAAGCTCCCGGCCTGTCAGCCTTAGAAATAAATCCTCCAGGGTGGCGGGTCTTCTCAAAAAATCCTTCCGGCCGCAAGAAATCAAATGCTCCATCACCCCCATCCCATTGTGGCTATACAAATACAATATGTCGGCAACAATTTCGGTGGTTACGGGAAGGCCTTGCAGCGAGTCGAGCAATTCTTCCGAAGCACCCCCTCTCAGTTCGTATACCTCATCGCCCACTTTTTCCTGTACCAGAGTTTGCGGCGGGCCTTCGACAAGGAATTTTCCCCCGTCCATGATGCCGATGCGATCGCACATCTGGGCCGCCTCCTCCATATAATGCGTGGTGAGGAGAATGGTCAGACCCTGCGTCTTGAGCTCCCGGAGCCTCTGCCAGACGAGATGCCTCGCCTGCGGATCGAGTCCGGTGGTGGGTTCATCCAGAATCAGGAATTTCGGCTCGTGAATGAGGGCGCGCGCGATGTGGAGGCGCCGCTTCATCCCGCCGGATAGGGTCTTGATTTGTGAATCCCATTTTTCACGGAGTTGCATGAAATCGATCAGGTACTCAATGCGGGACAATGACGCCTTCTTGGAAATACTGAAAAATCCGGCATAGACCCAAAGATTTTCATATACCGTCAGATCACGATCCAGGGTATCTTCTTGCGACACGACCCCCATCTGCGCGCGAATGAGCCGACTCTGGGTTGCCACATCCCTACCCAACACCCTCAAGGCGCCTGCATCAGACTGAACGGCCCCATGAAGCATTTTGATTGTCGTGGTTTTACCGGCTCCGTTCGGGCCCAGAATCCCGAAACACTCACCGGCTTTCACCTGCAGCGAGACACCATCGACAGCTTTGAGGGTTCCGAAGGATTTCTCGATGCCTTGGGCGTCTATCACGAATCCAGGCAACGAAGACTCCACCAATGTGGCCGGCTCTACAAACCGCGAAGGCGCTCGGCCTCCGCGATTCTTTCAATGGCAACAATGAAGGCCGCCGTACGCAAAGACACCTGTTTTTGCTCCGCCAGTTCGTACACTTCCGCGGTGGCGCGCTTCATGATTTTGCCCAGTTCGCCGTTCACGCGCTCTTCATCCCAGCCGAATTGCTGGATGTTCTGAACCCATTCGAAATACGAAACCGTTACGCCGCCCGAACTCGCCAACACGTCCGGGATCAGCATGACGTTCCCGCCATCGACCAGAATGTTCTCTCCTTCTTCGGTTACGGGGGCATTGGCCGCTTCGAGAATAGCCCGGGCCTTCACGTTCGCCGCGTTGCGGGCATGAATAACGCCGCCGAGAGCCGCCGGAAGCAAGATGTCCACATCCAGCGCCAATAGCTCTTCATTGGTGATCTCTTCGATTCCCCCAAGACCTTCGAGCGTTCCCGCCTCTTTTCGATATGCCGTGGCTGCCTCGATGTCGATGCCGTCGCCATTGAAATAGGCGCCCCTGCTGCCCGAAATGGCCACCACCTTTACTCCGAGTTCCTTGATGAATCTGGCGGCGAAAGAACCGACATTCCCGAAACCTTGTATCGCCGACGTCATGACTGCCGGGTCCCAACCCTCTCTTTTCGCAATCTCCTCAAACACCATCACTGCGCCACGTCCCGTAGCAGCCTCCCTGCCCGGAGAGCCACCCATTGCCAAGGGTTTCCCGGTGACGCAAGCCGGCGCATACCCGTGCCGGCTGCTGTATTCATCGAAAATCCACGCCATCACCTGCGCATTCGTGTTCACGTCCGGGGCGGGAACGTCCCGGTATGGACCCAGAATATGACCGATGCGCGCGATGAATTTCCTGGTCAGCCGCTCCAGCTCATACACGCTCAGGTCTTTCACGTTGACGGTGATGCCGCCTTTTCCACCGCCGAAGGGGATGTTGACCAAAGCCGTCTTCCAGGCCATCAGGGCCGAGAGTCCGCGCACTTCATCCATGTCCACCTCGTGGTGGTAGCGGATTCCGCCCTTGAAAGGCCCCCGGGAGCCATTGAACTGGACGCGGTAGCCTTGCCAAACGCCCAGGGAACCGTCGTCCCTGCGGATGGGGAGTTCGACTTTCATCTCACGAAAGGGCGTTTTGAGGAGAAGCTGCATCTCATCGTCTAAATCGATGAACCTGGCTGCCCGGTCGAATTGCGCGGCGGCGGTTTCGAATACGCTGACTCGCTCGTCTTGGGACATGATGTTCCTTCCCCTGGAAACTTCCTGAAAGGATACAGCGCGAATCAGGCGGCGAGAAAGAAACTCAGCCTCGAGGGATCAGTGGCACGAACACATGCCTCCGCAGCCGCCCCCGCCAGCCGAGTATCCGCTGTAGGTCGAGGCCGACGCCGCAGCACCCGAAGTGGATTTGGCAAACAGGGATAGTTTCTTGTGAACCTTCTTCGAGCCGCATTCAGGGCACTCGACCCCATCGACGGCTTGCGCGGATGAAACGATGGTCTCGAAATCTTTTTCACAGCTTCCACAAAGAAATTCATACATTGGCATGACTGTTCTGGCCTCCCGGAGAGTCAGCGCATTTCGTTGGCCCGGCGCCAATCCGCCAGAAATTTCTCCAACCCGATATCCGTCAATGGATGCTTGAGCAACTGCGCGATCACCCCGAAGGGGACCGTCGCGACGTCCGCCCCCATTTTCGCGGCTTCGAGCAGGTGGATCGGCGTGCGAACGCTGGCCACCAGCACCTCGGTGGCGAAGTCGTAGTTCTCGAATATCTGCACGATGTCGCTCACCATATCCATGCCGGGGTTCGAGATGTCGTCGAGGCGGCCCACGAAGGGGCTCACGAACGATGCCCCCGCCTTGGCGGCCAGCATGGCCTGGGCAGGGCTGAAGATGAGGGTGACGTTCGTGTTGATGTTCTCCTCGCGCATGGCCTTGACGGCGCGCAGACCCTCCACACCTACCGGAACCTTCACCACGACGTTCTCGTGTATCGCGGCCAGCTCGCGGCCTTCCTCCACCATCTCCTTCCATTCCGTGGCGATGACTTCGGCGCTCACCGGCCCGTCGACCACCTCGCATATCTCCTTGATCCTCGTGTGGTGGTCGGCGCCTTCCTTTGCGATGAGCGAGGGATTCGTCGTCACGCCGTCCAGGATGCCCGTGGACGCCGCTTCGGTGATTTCCTCCAGGTTCGCCGTATCGATGAATATCTTCATGGTATCTCCCGCCGGACGTGTTCACTCCCCCCGCGGGGCCGCGCCCCGCTATGGTGAAGATGACGCGGCTGCGCCCAAATGTCAACTTGGCGGGGAGTGCGGACTTGCGGGGAAATGCGGGATAATGCGCCGAGGTGCGCTCAACTCATCGAATCTGCGGGCAAATGCGGCGCGCGAGAAAATTTTCAGGGCCTTTATCTGAGCGGACCGGACTCATATTTTTATTGAAACCATTGTATTTGAATGCCTTGCAAGTATTCTTCACGGAATTTATTTTCGGAAATTTATCGATATTTATCGAATTTTTCAGAAATTCCGGGCAAGGCCGGAGGAATGGCCGAACGATGAGAACAATAGCGACTGAAAAATGAGCGATTGCCGTTTGCGCTTCCATCGGGAGGGGAAGACCACGCCCCTCGCGCCGTATCGTCCGCCTCATTTTCTCCCCTCCTCCAGGCGATGAGAACACTTTCTCCTCGTGCGCGGGATTCTCGCCCATCCCGGCGAAAAGGCGATAACGGCAAATGCGGGGAAATGCGGGAGCGCTTGCCGAATCAGGAGGGAGGAATTGTGAAATCCAGATCAGATGAGAAGCGCCTGCCGCCCCGGTTTGAGATCACAATCTGTGATCTCAAGTCAACGAGGGTTTTGTAGGGGCGGACCGATGTGTCCGCCCGCCATTCGTGAACGGGCCGGTGCGCAGCCGCTATCCTACGCCGCCGTCTGGCGGGGCTTCACCCGCTCGGCGATCCGGCGGCCCTGGGCGATCTCCGCCCGGCGAAGCTCCCAGGTCTTCTGCAGGTTCATCCAGAGTTCGGGCGTGGTCCCGAAATACCGCGCCAGGCGCAGCGCCGTGTCCGCGCTCACGCCCCGCCGGCCGTTCAGGATCGTCGTGATCCGGTTCACCGGCACGCCGAGCGCCTTCGAGAGCGCATTGGCCGAGAGTCCCAACGCGTCCAGTTCCTCGCGCAGTATCTCGCCCGGATGCACCGGCCTCATAGCGTTTTTCGCGTTCATCGGTCTATCCTTTCAATGGTAGTCCACAATCTCCACTTCATGCGGCCCGTCGTCTTCCCAGCGGAAACAGATGCGCCACTGCGCGTAACATCTCCCATCCCCTGATCAACCCGCCGCTCCGCTTCACCCTGAGTAGCGGCGAAGCCGCGTATCGAAGGGCGAAGTTCGCGCTTGCGAGGGTCAAACGCGACTGATGAAGGAGCGTTTGCGTGCCTCCCACCCTTCGATACGGCGCTTGCGCGCCTACTCAGGATGAGGCCGAGAGGGACTTTTTCAACAATCCCGAGGAGGGGGAGTTCGAGTGCACTTGCCCGCTCTTCGTGAACCCCCCTACGCCTCGGCGGCTGGGTCTGTGATAGCGTCTTCGGCAGTTGTGAAAGATGCCCGCGAAGCGATTCCGGCGCATCAAAGGTTCGGAACCGCCCCTCCTCGATGTCGGCGATTCCAACACAGGCGGCGTGTCGGAGGGCTTGCAGGCGCACCTCGTCCTCTTCCGTCAGGCCGGCCTTGCACTTCGGCATGGCGAGGCTCCTTTTGCGGATTAGGCGGGACCAGATTATGCGAATCGCCTCCCTGAAAAAGCGCGATCTTTCGCAAACCGCTTCATTTTCGTTCGCCGCGCCCGGGCGAAAACCCGATTCTGCGCTTTTTCCCAAGATCCGGCGGGACCATCAGTTCCCGGATCGCGTCGAAGACCACCTGGAACTGCTCGTCGTATTTCTTCTCCAGAGCGGAGAGCTTGCGCGTGAGGTCGGCATGACTCGCCGGCATCCTTCGCAACTCCACGAAGGCGCGCATGATCTCGATGTTGACCCGAATCGCCCGCTCGCTGCGCAGGACGCTGGAGAGCATGGCGACGCCCTGCTCGGTGAACGCATAAGGAGGATACCGCCTGCCTCCCCGGTTTGAGGTCACAAATTGTGACCTCAAGTCGTCGAATTCCTGTTTCGTGAGCTGAAACATGAAGTCCGCCGGGAATCGGGCCATGTTCCTCTTGATGGCCTGCACGAAGACTTTGGTCTCGACGCCGTAGAGGTCGGCCAGGTCGGCATCCAGCATGACTTTTTGGTCGCGGATGAGAAGAATGGACTGCGCGATGCGTTCCACCGGCGCAGGTGGAGCGGTGGCGTTCTTTTTCCTGGGTCCCAAACCACAATCCCTTCCGCCCCTCGGCGATGGCGGCGGTGGTTCATCCCTGTGCCTCCGCCCATTCGAGCATCGGGATGTGGGTCCTCAGCATGGAATCGGTATGTGCAGGTTATGCGAATCGCGCCCGAGGAGCAAGCGCGATTTCCCGGCAAGTCACATCAGCGTCCGGCGAACCGCTCCATCAGCTCACGCGATTGCGCCGCCAGTTCGGCCACCAACTCGGCGGCGGGTTGTTGCCGGATGAGCCCCACTCCCTGGCCCGACCACATCGCCATGAAATCGGTGTTGCCCTGCTCGATGGCCGCCTTTCGCAGGTCGCCTGAGAGAGAATAGTGCGCGGAATAAGGCAGCAGCGGCTCTTCCAGCGCTTCCACCTCGCGGATGTAGCGGTTGCGAATCCCGCGCGCCGCCCGGCCCGACATGGCCTCCGTCACCACGGTGTCATCCGCTTCCGCGCGAAGCAGCGTCTCGCGCCACGCCCCGGAAACCGGGGCTTCCGGGCAGGCCAGGAACGCCGTGCCCATCTGCACGGCCGAAGCGCCCAGCACCAGACAGGCCACCAGGCCCCGGGCGTCCATGACGCCGCCTGCGGCGATTACCGGAAGGTCCACGGCGTCCACGATTCGCGGCACGAGCGCCAGCGTCCCGATGAGGGCTTGGCGGTAATCGCCGCGAAAAGTTCCCCGGTGGCCGCCCGCTTCGGAACCTTGCGCGATGATCGCATCGACGCCGGCCTCCTCGAGCTGTCTGGCCTCCGCCACGGTCGTCGCGGAACACAGCACCTTCGCGCCCGATTCCCGGGCTTTCTCCAAAAGACCCGGCTCGACGCCGAAATGAAAACTGATCACCGGAACCCGCCTCTCGATCAGGACTTCGAGCTGCTCGCCTGCGGGGCCGTACATTTCTTTCGGTTCCGGGATTCCGCCCAACCCCATTTCGGCGTGATATTCCTCGAGCCGCCGCATCAGGCCCGGCCCGGGGCGGAGCCCTGAGTCGAACCCCTCGGTTTGAGGGGAGAAGAGATTCACGTTGAACGGGCGATCCGTGCGCTGCCTGATTTCGTGCACCACCTCGCCCAACCGTCCGGGTTTTATTCCGGCGGCCCCGAACCCCCCCAGGGCGCCCGCGGAACTTACCGCCGCCGCGAGTTCTGCGTTGGTGGCGCTGGCCATGGGAGCCAGTACGATGGGGTGCTCTACCCCCAGCAGGTCCAGTATTCTCCGGTCCGGCCACATCATCCGTTCTCCTCAGGCGATAAAAAGGACGCCGCTGCGCCTCCACCCTTATATGCTTTCCATCATCATCCCGGCAAATGCGCGCTTCAGAATCCACGCCCCGCTTTTCGTCATTACTCCCCCTTGCGGGTCAATCGCGATGAAAGAATGAGTGATTGACGCGACCGGGGGGGGGTTGAAAAAGTCCCTCCATGCGAAAAACCACCGTCATTCCGGCGAAAGCCGGAATCCATTTTATGTTTTTTGCTTTCGTTTTTGCATTTGATTCCGACTCGCGGGAGGGCGCGCCGCACCCGAGTCCGGAACGGATGAGGTGGATTTATATGGCGGCGTCCGTATCTTTCCCGGCCGGGAGAGAGGACGTCCGGGCGAAGGGCCAAAGGCAAAGGCGAAAATGGATTCCGGCTTTCGCCGGAATGACGGCTGATTGCGATCACTTTCGATTGAGTAGGTATGGAAC
Organism: Nitrospinota bacterium; assembly: GCA_011523725.1. Classification (GTDB taxonomy): domain Bacteria; phylum UBA8248; class UBA8248; order UBA8248; family UBA8248; genus Bin107. Next base: position 380 of record WTGD01000170.1, on the reverse strand, counting down.
TGTAGGGACAGGCCCCCGTGCCTGTCCGAAATCCCCGTTTTATAAGGGACAACCACAGGGGGTTGTCCCTACAGATCGAAATTCATCACGTTTGAGAGGGGTCTTTCAACAACCCCCTCAAGGGGGGAGTGATTCCAACCCCTCATCAGGCGTGGTTTTACTCGTCATTCCGGCGCATGCCGAAAACCAGGCGAATGGGAATCGCATCTGTTCTGGATACGGGTAAACCCGTTGCGGGATGAAAAAAATCGGGCGGACACACGGGTCCGCCCCTACGGTTCATTTCGATTTTGAGGTCCCCTGTAGGGGCGGTTCGCGAACCGCCCCTACGAAACCATCTCACTTTCCAGATGAATTGTTACCCCACACCCTCATTCACC